>PMJO01000157.1 GCA_003158455.1 Myxococcales bacterium
AGGAACCCCCGGATATTCTGGGGGCTGCTACAAGACTACTTTTCGCAAGCGAAGGGCGTTGGCGATGACCGAGACGGACGAGAGGCTCATCGCCGCGCTTGCGATCATGGGCGAGAGCAGTAGTCCGAACACCGGGTAGAGCGCGCCCGCAGCCAGAGGTACCCCGATGCTGTTGTAGAGGAAAGCGAAGAAGAGGTTCTGTCGGATATTGCCCAGGGTGGCGCGGCTGAGATGTCGGGCGCGCAGGATCCCGCGCAGGTCACCCTTGACCAGGGTGATGCCGGCACTCTCGATGGCCACGTCGGTTCCGCTGCCCATGGCAATGCCGACCTGGGCTTGCGCCAGTGCTGGCGCATCGTTGACGCCGTCGCCCGCCATCGCCACCACGCGGCCTTGGGCTTGGAGTCGCTTGACGGCGTTGGCTTTGTCGCCAGGGCTGACCTCGGCCAGCACCTCGGCGATGCCCAATTCCTTGGCGATGGCCTGGCCCGCGGCGTGGTGGTCGCCAGTCAGCATCACCAGGCGCAGCCCCTCGGCCCGCAGACCGGCGAGTGCCTCGGCCGCATACGGTTTGACGGTGTCGGCCAGCTCGATGACGCCCGCCGGCTTGCCGTCGACGGCCACCATGACGACCGCATGGCCTTGGCTGCGCGGCCCTTCCGCCAAGGCGTGGAGGGGAGCCAAATCGACACCCGTCGCGCGCAAGAAATTCTCGCTGCCGGCCAGAACCGCGTGACCGTCCACTTGACCACTGACGCCGCGGCCTGGCTCATAGCGGAAGTCCTGCGGAGACGACAAGGTCAGCTTTTTCTCTTCCGCGCCACGCACGATCGCCGCTGCCAGAGGGTGTTCGCTCGCACGTTCCAGACTGGCAGCAAGACCGAGAAGTGTGTCAGGGACGAGGCCCTCGGCCCGCACCGAAATCAGCTTGGGCTTGCCTTCGGTCAATGTGCCGGTCTTGTCCAGCACCAGGGTGTCGACCCGAGCCAGGGTTTCCAGTGTCGCAGCGTCGCGCACCAACACTCCCGCGGCTGCGCCGCGACCCATGCCCACCATCACAGACATGGGCGTGGCCAGGCCCAGGGCGCAGGGGCAGGCAATGATGAGCACGGCTATCGCGTTCACCAGGGCATAGGCCAGCCGCGGCTCGGGCCCGACCAGCGCCCAGACGACAAAGGTGACCAGCGACGCTGCGACCACCGTGGGCACGAACCAACCCGATACGCGGTCGGCCAGCCGCTGGATCGGCGCGCGACTGCGCTGAGCCTCTCCCACCCGCCGCACGATTTGCGCCAGCAAGGTGCCGGCACCCACGCGCTCGGCGCGCATGAGCAAGCTGCCCGCGCCGTTCTGCGTGCCGCCGGTCAGCTTGTCGCCGGGCGCCTTGTCCACCGGAAGGGATTCTCCGGTGATCATGGATTCATCCAGCGCGCTTGTGCCCTGCGCGACCACGCCGTCGACTGGCACGCGCTCGCCCGGCCGCACCCGCAGCAGATCCCCCACCTGCACTTGCTCGATCGGAACGTCACGTTCAGCGCCGTCCGGGGAAACCAGGCGCGCACGCTTCGGTGCCAGGCGCAGCAGCGCGCGGATGGCGCTGCCGGTGGCCCGCCGTGCTCGCAATTCCAACATCTGGCCCAACAGAACCAAGGTGGTGATGGCCGCGGCTGGCTCGAAGTAGAGCGGCGGCGACGCCCCGGGCTTGTGGAACGCGTCCGGCAGCGCATTGGGAAACAAGGCTGCTATCACACTCGCCCCGAATGCGGTGCCGGTGCCCAGCCCGATGAGGGTAAACATGTTCGGGCTGCGACGAACGATCGATTGCCACGCTCGCAGCAGGAGCGGCCAGCCCGCCCCTAGCACCACTGATCCGGCTAGCACCATCTGAATCAAGGCCAACCCAAGCACCGGCACAGTGGGCAAAGCTACGTGTCCAAGCACCATCTCAGCCATGCCGTAGATGACCAGCGGCGCTGACAGGCCAAGCGCGATCCAGAACCGGCGGGTCATGTCTGCCAGCTCGGGGTTGGGCGGCTCTTCCAACGATATGGTTTCGGGTTCCAGCGCCATTCCGCACTTTGGGCACGCCCCGGGCCTGTCGCTGGTCACGCCTGCGCACATCGGACATAGGTAGCGGAGCGCCACGGCCGGCGGTGGCGCCGCGGCTGCCTGCGACGAGTAGACGCGAGGTGCGCCGAGCCTAACCAAACCCATCCCGGCCATGCCCATTGGTCGCGGACCGCCGAGCAAGAAGCGTTCCGGCTCGGCCTTGAATCGAGCGAGGCAAGACGGATTGCAGAAATAGTAGAGAGTGCCCTTGTATTCGTGCTGGCCGGCCGCTTTAGCGGGCTCGACCATCATTCCGCAAACCGGATCCCTTTCGGCCATGTGAGTCTCTGCCATGAAATGTAGCTTGCGGTGGCAGATGGGCAAGGCGGCCTCAAGTTGGCGGCCCCGACTGTCGATGTTTACCTACAGAGGTCTGCCTGGTGCCATCTTCATTGCGAGCCACTCGCGGTTGCACTTCGACTGCCGGCGGCTCAATCGGCTGCCGAAACGGACAGGCCGGCGCGGTTCTGGTCATCGTCATGCTGGCCATGATCGGCCTTCTGGGAATCGGTTTGACCGGTGTGTTTTTGACCGGGGGCAACGTCCAGATAGCCGCCAACGCCAACATACGCAATCAGGCCCTCTACGTTGCCGAGGCGGGTCTTGAACGCGCGTCCGACATTCTGAATGGTCCGGCGCAGATCGATTTTTCGGGCATGCTAGGCGGCATCGGACACGTGCCCCATCCGGCAGACGAAATACCAACCTCGCTCGATGCCAATCGCCAGCCGGTTGGCCGAGGCGCCATCATGCGGGACGCAGCCGGGGTTCCCCTCTACCAGGTGACCTATCCGACCAGCGTGTCTCGCACCGAGCCCATTCCCGGCGACAATCCCAATGGCGCGCCCAACACCTTCATGGGCAGCTACACCGTCTATGTTCGCAACGACACCGCCGAATGCCGGATGGGCAAGTACGTCAGCGACGGTCCTGCTGTGAACGGGAACCAGATGGTGGTGCTGCGATCCGAGGGAACCGGCTTCGACAACAAGACCGTGGTGGTGCTCGAGATCGTCATGGGACCGAACGGTGGGGGCACGACCACGACCAGTGGAGCCGGCGGCGTGAACCAGGTTCTGTGTAATTCCGGCAAGAACGCCTGCGACGACAACAACTCTGTCATCAACAACGTCGTTGTGAATTGATCCGGGGCAGCCGAACCGCCCACACGTTCTAGCGCCCGCATGTCAGTGGCGGATTTCACCACAGAGTACACGGAGTTCACAGAGACGGATTGGAAGGAAGGGCCCGGACTCGGATCTTGAACCCTTTCTTTCCGGGCTCTGTGGCCTCTGTGTGCTCTGTGGTGAAACTCCGGATCGCGCCGTTGGCCGCCGAATTCCGAAGGAATAGTGGCTAGCATCCATGGCCGGACCGCCGGGTAGGGATGTACCGCGTCGGGCGTGCTATGAAGAAGCGAGATTCTTCATGAGCCGTATCGACGCCAGCTTCAGGGTTTGCGCTCTGTTCGGTTTTCCCGCCCACCATTCGGTGGGGCCGGCGCTGCACAATGCCGGGTTCGAAGCCCTGAGTCTGCCACTTGTCTATGTCGCTCACGATGTCGAACCGGCGCGGCTGGGCGAGGCATTTGCGGGCGCCCGCGCGCTCGACTACCGCGGCCTTTCCATTACCATGCCGCACAAGTTGGCCGCCCTCGCTCTGGTCGACGATGTCGATGACCTGGCCCGCGCGATCGGCTGCATCAACACCGTGGTTGTGCAGGACGGTCGTTTGCGTGGCGCCAACGTCGACGGGTTGGGCGCCCTGGCTGCGCTTCGCCAAGCAGGAGCGGATCCCGCGGGCCGTCGGGTGCTCATGTTGGGTTCGGGTGGGGCTGCGCGGGCGCTGGCGATCACGATCGGGATGGCCGCCAAGCCGGCCCAGCTCACCATCCTGGGCGCCATCGAGGACGAGCTGGCGCGCCTAGCGCGCGACGTGGTCGAACGCACTGGCTGCGCCGTCGGGGCCGAGTTGCTGACCGACGCCAGCTTGGCTGCCGGCCTGGGCAAAGCGCAGATCCTTCTGCATTGCACGCCGGTCGGCATGAAGCCCGACCGCGAGCGCAGCCTGGTGCCGCGCGATCGCTTGCGCTCTGACCTGGTGGTCTTCGACGCCGTGTACAACCCACGCCAGACCTTGCTCCTGCGCGATGCCGCCGCGGCTGGGTGCCGCGTGATCGAAGGCACTGAGATGTTCCTGGGTCAGGCCGCACTGCAGTTCGAGTTGTGGACGGGCAAACCGGCGCCGAGAGAGATCATGCGCCGGGTGTTGGACGCGCGGCTATGAATCTCGTGCTGGTCGGATACCGAGGAACCGGCAAGAGCGTCATCGCGCGCCGATTGGCCCGGATGCTGGGCCGGCGCGTGGTGAGTCTGGACAATGAAATCGTACGGCGGGCGGGCAAGCGGATTCCTGATCTGGTCGCGGAGCGCGGCTGGGACCATTTTCGCGACGTGGAAGAACAAGTCTGTCGCCACTTTGGCGCCGAGGACGGTCAGATCCTGGACTGCGGCGGCGGCGTGGTCGAGCGCGAAGCCAATGTCGCAGCCCTGCGCGAGCGCGGGCGGGTCTTCTGGCTCAGAGCCACGCCTGCCACCATCGTCGCGCGCATCGGGCGCGATTCCAACCGGCCGTCGCTGACCGGGGAGAAGAGTTTCACCGAGGAAGTGAGCGAGGTGTTGCAGCGGCGCACGCCGCTCTACCAGGCCATGGCCCACGAGGTGATCGACACCGACGGCCGCACCCGGGATGACATCGCAGCAGAAATCGCGCGGCGTTGGCGCAGCGGATAGGGGATGCTCTTTCGGCCGTGCCCATTCGCCGCTCGACGGTTCTTCCGCTAGGCTGCGCGTTCATCGGCCGCCCATGTTGCCTGTACGTTGCGCGTCGCTTCTTGTCCTCTTGGTCGCTGCCGGGTGCCTGCAGCCCGGGTCCAAGCCCGAGGGGCACAAACTCTTCTCCGGCCGTGACATCGGCAACCTCGGTTTCTTCTCGCTCGCCGACGAGACGGACCCGAACACGCAGGTCACCTGGGTTTCCTTCAATCAACGCCAGGCCCCAGCTGTTCCGCCCAAGGGCGCGGCATCCGACCTGTGGATTGCGTCCTGGGACGGGACGCAGCAGCGGCAGATCGTCCAAAACCAGTCGAGCAATTGGGGCTTGGTCGGGGCAGGTGGGTCGTTTTTCGTCATGGTCGACGAGCAGCAGGTGGCAAGCGGGGCGGCGGGAGGGCAGGGGGAATGGGTCGCGACCCTGGTGCGTATCGATTCGCACTATCAGGCCAACGAGAGATTCGAGAATGTGTCCAGCTTCGCTGTCAGGGGATACGACAACCGCTTGCTCTACCGCAAGGTGCCTGGAGGCAACGAAACCCCAGGTCTGTTTCTGTGGGACGGCCAGGACAGCCTCCGCCTGGGGGACATGGCGCGGGCCTACCAGTTCGACGCGCAGATCGCGGCCAGCGGCACGGCCTACTTCGTGCTGGGCAGCGATCACGTCCTGAGCCGGCTCGGCAGCCTGACCGACACCAAACAGAACCTGCACTCCAACGTCAACAGCTTCAATCTTCGCAGCGACGAGAAGTATGCCGCGCTTTCTCTCTCTACCGGCGCGACGGTCATGCTCGACCTGCAGTCGGGCAAAGACATGCCCCTGGCGCTTCCCAATCCCTGCGGCGGGATCCGGTTCGCCGACCGCGACCTGGCTACCTATCAGCGATGCGCCGTCGCCGGTGCGCCCGCCGAGTTACACACCCTGGATCTGACCACCGGCACGAACACCTTCGTGGTTTTGCCGGCCCCGCTGGTCAACCTGGCGCAAAGCGTGTCGCGACCACAGAGCGACGAGGTCCTGTATCTCGACAGCCAGAGCCATGGCGTGTTCCTCGGCCAGAACGACCAAAAGGTGCGGCGGGTCGTGCCGGTGCCCATGCTGACCCCGCGATTCTCGCCCGACGGCCGTTATCTTCTCTACGTCGACTCGCGGCCCGCGACCAAGGTCGACCCGTATCCGCACGGACCTCTGATGGTTCAGGACTCCGACCTGGTCAACCCACCCCGCCAACTTTCGGCCCCGGGCATGACCCTCGAGGCGGTTAGCAGGCCCAACTTCTTTCCCATCGACGGCCCGAGCACCAATGGCGGCGCAAGCTATAGCTTCGTTTTCTCGGCCTATATTGTGCGCGGCTCGCGTGACCTCTACCTCGTCAATCACGAGACCGGCGAGCTGAAGGTGGTGGCCAGGTCGATTGGAAACGTGTCGGTGGACTCGCAGCGGATTTTCGGCACGGTCAACGAGTCGACACAGGACTTGGTGGGCGACTTGGTGGTGGACGATGTGCAGGATAGCGGCGGCCGCACCGTGGCGCACGCGGTGGGCGAGGCCACTATGTGGTCCGGCCTGGTCGGGTACGTGGTGCGGGGTCGTGTGTCTTCCGATCTTGACGGGCTGTGGGGCACCACCCTGGATCCACCCGGCCAGGATGGGGGCCACTAGCGTGAGCGGATCGATCCTGGCCGAGCCACGATCTCTTCGATTCGCGTGCGCAGATCGCCGTCGCCCAGGGAGACGGTCAGGTCGTCGCCCTGGTGCAGGCCGGCGCAGCTTCGCAGAACCTGGCCGTCAGGCCCGCGCGCCAGACTGTAGCCGCGATCCAACACCTTGAGCGGCGAGAGTGCGTCGAGTTTGCTGGCGAACGCTTCCAGGCTGCGGCGCCGATGCGCCAGCAGGGCGGTGCCTGATGCGACGAGGCGCCGTTCCGCCGCGGTCAAAGCGTTGCGCTGGTCGGCGATGCGGCGCTGCGGATGTGAGCGAAAAAAGCGCGCCTCAAGCGAGCGCAAGTCAGCGCGCCGCCGGGCAGTGGCCGCGTGCAGAGCGCGGGCCGCACGCTCCGCGAAGTCGTCCAGACCCTGACGACGCAGGTCGATGAGTCGACGGGGATCGCCGAGCGCGGCGCGCGCGCGTTCCAGGCGCAGGCGCAGTGCACTCGTTTCTCCGTGCAAAGCGCGACCCAGGCGGTGTCCCAGAAGCTGCAGCTCGGCCAGCAGATCCGCCGCCATCGGCACGGCCAGCTCGGCCGCCGCCGAGGGCGTGGGCGCGCGCAAGTCAGCCACGAAGTCGGCGATGGTGAAGTCGGTCTCGTGGCCAACCGCCGATATGACTGGAATCGGGCAGGCGGCAATCGCACGGGCCAAGGCTTCGTCGTTGAAGGACCACAGGTCCTCCAGCGAGCCGCCCCCGCGTGCCACGATGACCACGTCGACATCAGGGACCTTCACGATCTCGGCCAAGGCGGCGGCGATGGCAGCCGCCGCACCTTCGCCCTGCACGGGCGCGGGGGCCAGCAGAATGGACACAGGAAAACGGCGGTGTGCCACCCGAACGATATCGCGAATCACAGCGCCCTGGGCCGAGGTCACCACGCCCAGCCGGCGCGGCAGAAAGGGCAGGGGGCGCTTGCGCTCAGGATCGAAGAGACCCTCGGCGGCCAGCTTTTGCTTGAGCTGTTCAAAGGCCAGAGCCAAGGCACCGGCGCCGGTTGGCTCGATTGCGTGCACCGAGAGCTGGAAGCGGCCGCGAGCTTCGTAGATGGTCAAACGGCCACGGCAACGCACCTGCTGCCCATCTTGCAGGCGGAAGCGCAGACGACTGGCGTCGCGCGCGTACATCACGCAGTCGAGCTGCGCCTCCGCATCTTTGAGGGTGAAGTAGACATGCCCGTTTGCCGAACGCTTGAACCCGGAGACTTCGCCTTCCACCCGTAAATCGGAGAAGCGGGATTCGAGGGTGAGGCGAGCGGCGCGTACCAGGTCGGACACGGCGAAGATGCGCGTGTTTTGCGCTTCGTCCGCGGGCGGGGCATGCGGCGGCAGGTCGCGGTTGGCCGGGGAAAGCGAACCCGGCGGCGCGTCGCCGGCACCGCGCGCCGACGGGGCCGGCGGGCTCGGGGCTGGCGTCCCGGTGAAGGGGGCGGCGTCTCGCGTCGGCGTTTCTGCCAGGCGGCTGTCGAAGGAAAGCTGACTTGCGTCCTTGTCCGGTGCAGGCTTGGAAGCCCCATCTGGCTTGCTCCGGCGTGGACTCACCGCATGCTCCGCGCCGCCGCGCGCTCGTAATCGGCAGCATTGGTGCGTAAAGCCTCCAGGTCCGCGCTCGCCGCCCGCTTGAGCGCCTCCGCCTCGGCAGCCAGGCCTGCAAAGCCCCAGCCGAATGCGGGCTGGCTGGTCTTGCGAAACGGGAGACGGCCGGCAGGCAGCACGATCTCAGCCTCGTTGCCAGTCGCGTTCTCCACCGGCGCGCGATCGCCCGCTGCCGCGAGCTGCGCGGCCAGGTTTGGCCACACAGCAGCGGCCAACGACTTGGCGAACAGCGTGGCTGCGTTTTCGCTGGTGGCCGCCGGTGCGAAGCGCCGGATCATGCGCTCGCGTTGCTGTCCCTCGGGAACATTGCTGAGCGTGATGTCGTACGACTCGCGCCCGGCGCGATGGATAGTCATCCACGACCACTGCGTGGCCAGATCCAGCGCGCCCCAGAGCCGGTCCGGATCCCGCACCGCCACCGCCGCAGCAAGTCGCGCCTTGGCCTCTGCCGGCGTCTTGGACCCGCGCTGCCAGCACGCCGAAAGCAGAAGCGCCGGCAGCGCCAGCAGTAGCGCCGTGAGGACGAGACCGAAAGGGGATCGGGTTTTCACAGGTGCTGGCCGTTCGTTCGTGCAGACGAAGCTAATGCCAGCCGGGCCTGCGCGCAACCGTTGCTCCCAACTCTCCCAACCGATTCGTGCTAGATTTCCCCGCGCTCGACGGTGACCGACGAAATCAAGCCTACCAATCTTCCGGCGGCAGGGCCGCTGCCCGACGGCCTTGCCGCACCCGCTGGCGAGGACGAATTCGCCGGCATTCCGTCCGCGCGCGGGCGCCATCCTGTGATCGCCCTGGGCACGGCAGCGCTGGCGTGCTTCTTGATCTTTCAGATCAAGGACGATTTGCGTTATGCGCTCTCGCCCGGCGTGGCGCAAGATCTGGGCGATGCCCGTTCGGTGAGTACGTCCAAGCCCGAGGCATTGCCGGTAAACCGATACGTGCGCCTGGCAGGCAACGCCGATCGGGAAAGCGCGGTCGTGCTGGACACGCAGGGGTCATGGCACTTCACCCAGTTTTTTCGCCTGCTGGGCACTAGCAACCGGATCTTCGTCAGGCGCGCCCCAGACCCCTTGCCGGTTGAGTTGGCCGCGCATGACGTGTTTGTGGGTCGACTCATGCGTTTTTCCGATCTGTCATTTCACGAGGCCATCCGCCACCACTTCGCCGGTCACGTGAGCGCGACGCACTTTTTTTCGCCAGCGGCGGTGCGGGCCGCACTGGCCCAGACATCCGGTGGCTCATTGCTTCTCACCGACCTGCTCGGCGATCGCGTGTCCCTCGCTGCCAACGACGAGCTGGTCATCGACACGGACCGTCCCGGCCAGATCCGGATTGATTTTCCGCGCGAGCGATTTTCTGACCAGGCCGCGGCTCGTTCCGCGGTCGAGCAGCAAGCGGGGCAGGTCATCGAGGTACCCGCGGATGTCGTCGATCCCAAGAGCCTGGCCCTGGTGGTGACATTCCCGCCCGAGCGGCGTGACCAGGCCCTGCAGGCGCTGGGTGAAATGGACCGCCGGCTGCATATCCGGCCTGCCCACGCCACGCACAAAGCCCGCGTCGCGGATCTCGGCGCCACCGCCGATGCGATCGTGGTCAAGCCCGCGGGCGGGACGGCGCAGGCCCTTCCGGTCGCCCAGATCCAAGGCATCGGCACCCTGGCGGCAGTACAGATTCCCGACGACGCGCTCATCCTCTTCGAAGGCGAGAGACCGCGCGAGCATTTCAAGTCGCTCATCATCGCCGCCTTCTTGCTCGGCTTTGCCCTGTTCAATCTTCTGGCCCTGCGCCGCCGGGTCGACTAGCAGGAGAAGCTCATGATCCGGCTGCACGACACTCGGGCCAAGAAGAAGGTGGAATTCCAGCCGCTCGCGCCGGGCAAGGTCTCAATCTACGTGTGCGGCGTGACCGTGTACGATCTTTGCCACGTTGGTCATGCGCGCACCGCGGTGGCGTTCGACGTGATCGTGCGCCACCTGCGCGCGCGCGGCTTTGATGTGCGCTACGTGCACAACATCACCGACGTCGATGACAAGATCATTCGCAAGGGTCTGGCCGAGGGGCGGCCCGCCGCCGAGGTTGCCCGGGTGTACGCGGATGCGATGGCCGCCGATATGGCCAGCCTGGGAGTGGCCCCGGCGGATGTCGAGCCACGCGCCACCTTGCACATTCCCGATATGATCGACGTCATCCGCCGACTGGAAGAGCGCGGTCTGGCCTACGCCGCGGGCGGCGACGTGTACTATTCGGTGGCCGGTTTTCCCAACTACGGCGGCCTTTCTGGGCAGAGTCCCGATGAATTGCAGGCCGGTGCGCGTATCGAGGTGGGCGAGCACAAGAAGAGCCCGCTCGATTTCGCGCTATGGAAGGCGGCCAAGCCGGGCGAGCCGTCGTGGGAAAGCCCGTGGGGTTCCGGTCGTCCCGGCTGGCACATCGAGTGTTCCGCCATGTCGCATCGCTATCTTGGCGACAAGTTCGACATCCACGGCGGCGGTTCGGATCTGATCTTTCCCCACCACGAAAACGAAATTGCCCAGTCTGAGGGTGCGTTCGGCACCTTCGCGCGCTACTGGATGCACTCGGGGATGCTCAACTTCGGCGGCGAAAAGATGTCCAAGTCGCTGGGCAACGTGGTCACCATCCGCCGCGCCGCCGAGAGCAACGACCTCGAAGCCCTGCGCCTCCTGCTCATCAGCGTGCACTATCGCAGCCCGGCTGGGTTCAGCATCGCGCGCGACGACGCGGGCCAGCCGCGCTACCCCGATCTCGACGAGGCCGAGGCGCGACTGGACTATTTCTATCGCACGTTGGAACGGCTAGACGCCTTTACCGGCGGCTTGGCGAGCCAGCTTTCGCCGCCGCCGTCGGACCTGGCCACGCGTTTCGTCGAAGCTATGGACGACGACTTCAACACCGCAGCCGGCATCGGGCACCTCTACGATGCGTTCGTACTGGCCAACAAGCTGCTCGACGATCCCAAGGCGGCGCCCAAGGCGGAACGACAGTCGACGCTGATCGCGCTGGCGCGAGACGCGCGCGTGGTGGGCGCAACTCTGGGGATCATGCGGCGGCCGCCCGCCGACTTTCTGGCCGGTCGGCGCGTGCGCCTGTGCGTGCGGCGCAAGATCGATCCCCAGGCCGTCGAGTCCAGCATCGCCGAGCGCGCCGCCGCTCGCGCGGCCAGGAATTTCCAACGCGCCGACGAGATCCGCACCGGGCTCAAAGAACGCGGCGTCGAGTTGATGGACGGTCCCCGGGGCACGACCTGGCGGGTGGTGTAGCCGGAGGAAAGCTGGCTAGCCCATTCACCTCGGTCGATCGCCCTTCGACAGGTACGCCAGGATTACGTCGTCCAGGCTGCGCGTGCTGACCAGGCTCTCGGGCAAGGGCTCGGGCGGCGCGGACGCGGCCGTGCGAGGCGCATCAGCAGCGTCAGCGGTTTCGGCCATGGACTGCGCCGGGGGCAGGTCTGGCTCGGGCTGGGGGCCAGCCACCAGGTTGGGGTGGCTGCCTTCCTGCACAACATACGGGACTCCGCTGCCGGGTCGGCGCGGGCGCGGCGCCATTGGGCGAGCCGAGCCCGGGTTCTTGGCGCCAGCGCCCACGACTATCCGGCGCTGCACCACGACCGGCGAAGCCGGGCCGTCCGGGCGCCGTGCGAACCGTCGGCTGTCGGGCGGCGCCCCGGTCTGGCTCGATCCCGCGGTCGCGATGTCGCGCGAAGCTCGCTTGAAGGTGTAGGTCCCTCGCCCGGGCACGTTGGGGCGGGTGATGTGCAGGGGCAGCGGCTCGGGCGTACGCATCGTTTCCGGTGGCGGCGTGGGAATGGAATCCAGATCGAGGATTTCCGGGCCTGGGCTCGGGGTTGCCTCGGGCAGCGCTGCCGGCGGTTCGTCTGCGTCAGCATGCGTGGGAGGTGTTGCGGGCTGTGCCTCCTGCAACGCCGCGGCCACAGCTTGCGGAGGGGCGGTGAAGATCTCGCCCCGTGCGGCAAAGAAATCCTCTAGGCGGTCATCATACAGGCCCTGCTTCAGCTCTTTGAGGATCTCCTTGTGCTGCCCCTGCATCAGCCCACGCACGCCATCCTCGGCGGACGCGGCATCGTACTGGCACCGCTTGGTCGCCAGAATGCTGCCCTCGAAGAAGAGGTGGGTGAACAGGTGGGGATTGGCCGGCCCGGAGTCCTCGGTCTGCACGTGGAGGATGCGCCCTCCGTAGCGCACGTTGTGGTTGTACCCGAGCAGCGGGCTGCGAGTCGGCTTGCCCATCAAAAAGCTAAGTATAGCGCTTGCTTGACCTGTGCTAAAATTGGTTTGTATTAGGGTCCCTGATGGTAAACGTCACGGCCACCAAGATTCGCGACAACACGCAGCCCCGATCTGCGTCCTCCGGGGTGGGCCGGCCGTATTCTGGCTATCTCATCAGCTTTCCCACCGTCGGTCGGGGCATGGTCATCTTTCGCGATCCCACCGGCCACCGCATGGTGACCACGCCGGTGCGGCGGGTGCTAAGCGAGTTCGGGGCCGCGGACATCTACGTCGAGACGGAGAATTCTGTCTATCGTCTGCGCTTTCGTTCGCCACCGGCGGTCGAGGGTGCGGCAAGCGCCACGCTGAAATCGGGTTAGTTTTCAACGTCGCACTGGCGGTGAAATTCTGACAGGGTGGGGCACGGACAAGCAGGTGAACCGCCCTGAGCCTTGCTTTTGCGGCCTAGACCCGGTTGTGGCTGTCCTGGAACAATGGTTGCAGTAGGACGCCTCCATGACCGACATCTCATGCTACGCTGTCCGCCATACCAGCATGGTTCGTCATGCCCTGATTCTTGCGGCGGGCCGCGGCCGTCCGGTCGCCGACCCGGAGACGCCCAACTGCCTTGCCTCGGTGGCGGGCGTTCCCATGATTCTGCGTGCGCTGCGCGTGCTGGCCGGCGCGGGTGTTCGGCGCGTGGGCATCGTGGTCGGGTGGAAAGGCGATGAGCTGCGCCGGCGCGTAGAAGCCCTGGGTGCGTCCGAACGCGGCCTTCCGTCCGAGATCCTCTTCTTCGACAATGCAGCTTGGGACAAGCCGAACGGATTGTCGGTGCTGGCTGCGCGTTCGTTCGTGAGCGAGCGAACCCTGCTGGTGATGGCCGACCAGATCGCAGCGCCGCACCTGGTGCGCGACATGGCCAAGCTGCCCGCGGCGGGCGCGGCCACCGTGCTGGCGGTCGATCGCGACCTGTCGCGCGTGTTCGATTTCGACGACGCCACCAAGGTTCGTCTGGCGGCGGCCCAGGGCAGCGAGACCCTCTGCCACGTCACCTCGATTGGCAAGGACTTGCCGCTTCACGATGCCGTTAGCGCGGGTCTCTTTGTCATGTCGCCCTCGCTCCTCGCATGTCTGGACACCTTGGCCGCGGCGGGCCCGCCCTCGCTGACCGAGGGCGTGGCCGAGGCTGCGCGGCGCGGGCTGGTCGAGGCGTACGACGTGGCCGGGGCCCTCTGGCAGGACGTGGATTCGGCGGACATGCGCCAGCACGCCGAATGGCTGCTGCGGGTCTACGGCGATGACCTGCGCCACCCGGATGTGCGCGGCACCGCGCGCGCCACCGGCACCGACACCCTGGCCCTTATCGAACGCCTGCTGGCCGAAAAGGACGCTCCTCGCTACACGCTTTTCAATCCCGGGCCGGTGATGACTTCCGCGCGGGTCAAGGCGGCCCTGGTCCACCACGACATCTGCCACCGTGACGAAGACTACTCGGGCGTGGTGCGCCGGCTGCAGCAGAAGCTGCGCCCGGTGTTCGGCGCATCGCCCGAGCACGAGATGCTGCTGGTGACCGGCTCGGGCACGGCGGCCATGGAAATGGCGATTGCATCGGTGGTGCCGCCGGGCAAGAAGATCTTGATCGTCGAAAATGGCGCCTTTGGCGAGCGCCTGGCCGAGATCGCGCAGCTTCACCACCTCGATCACGTGCGGCTCCGCTGCGCGTGGGGCAGCCTGCCTGCCCCGGCCGCGGTTGAGGCGGCGCTGGCCCGCGACCCCGACATCGCGGTGGTGGCCATGATCCACCACGAAACCTCGGTGGGCGTGGTGAATCCAGTGGGCGCCATCGGCCGGGTGTGCCGTCCGCGCGGGGTGACCCTGGTGGTGGACGCGGTGTCTTCGTTGGGCGTCGAGGATCTGGATGTGGTCCGCGACAGCGTTGACATCTGCTACTCGTCGGCCAACAAGTGCCTGCACTCCTGTTCGGGCGTGTCGTTCCTGTGCGTGGCGCCCACGGTATGGCCGCGCATCGAGGCCATACCGCCGCGGGTGTACTACCTGGATCTGCGGCGCTATCGCCGCTACCTGACCGAGGTGGCGCAGACACCGTTCACCCCGGCGGTGTCGTCTTTCTTCGCGCTCGAGACCGCGCTGGACGAGCTACACGAGCAGGGCGGGGTGGCGGCCCGGCGCAAGACCTACCGGAGGCGCAGCCTGCTCATCCGGCGGGTACTGACCGATCTGGGCTTTCAGTCGCTGACCAACACCGGGCGTGAGTCGCACACCATCTCGACCATGCGGGTGCCTGCGGTGATTGCGGTGGACGAACTGTATATTCGCCTCAAGGAACGCGGCTTCATCATATATCGCTGCAAAGGCGAGTTGGGCGCGCACTACGTTCAGATCTCGAACATGGGCGAGCTACCCGACGCCACTGTCGATGCCTTTTTGGGCGCGGTGGCCGACGTGGTGGCCGCGGCCCGCGAGGCAGCCAGAGCGAAAGATCGCGGGCGCCTGCGCTCGGTGTAGCCAAGCTAGCTATTTCCCGATAGATCCGAATTTTTTGCGGGCGTCCGCACATTGACCTACAATGAGGCCAAGTCACAGGAAGGCGTTTGGAGAAAGCACCTGGCGCTGAATCCAACGTCGCGTGAGCCAGCCGATCGTCCACGATCTCCGACGGAGTCAAGGCCGTCTGGGCGATCGCTGGGGTCCAAACCTCGGCAGGCTGTTGATGTCACTTTTTCGACTGTGTAAGCAATATTACAATACATGCGGTGTTGAAAATTGTGGTTTCCGCAGCAGTGAAGTGGGAAAAAGTCGACCTGTGTGATTTTTTTCTCGGAGGCAAGAACGGCCATGTCCACCTATGGCAACATAGTAATTCCAGTAGGTTATGTGCAATTCTGGACGCACATGTAATGACCTGTGCTCACATCTGACCACCGCTATTTAGCAATGGTCATCACAAAAAGTGCGTGACAAAAGAGTTTGGTTGTTTATCATGACCCTATCGTCAGTTTTTCCACACCAGCACTGCTTCACGAAACAGAGGACAGGAAAGGAAGACAGGAAAACATGAGAATCACCAAGCTGCTTTTCGTCCTGGCGACCATCGGCGTTTTCGTGGTGAGCTCTGACAGCCAAGTCGTGGCAGGCAGCGCGACCGCGAATCTGAGCGTGACCGCCTCGGTCGGCGCGAACTGCACGATCTCGACGGCAGCCGTAGCTTTTCCTGCGTACGACCCGGTCGTCGCGAACGCAAGCACGAATGACGATGGCACGGGTTCCGTGATCATCACTTGCACCAGGGGCACCACGGCCACGATCGGCCTCGGCACCGGCTTGAACGTGTCGGGCAGCCAGATGCGCATGAAGGACGCCACCACGGACTACCTCAACTACGCGCTCTATCAGGACGCGGGCAGGGCGACGGTTTGGGGAAACAGCGGCGCTGGCCTCTTGTCCCCAGTTGCGGCTCCTGACAAGAACCCGCGCACGTTCACGGTCTACGGCCGAATTCCCTCCGGGCAGGATGTCCCTGCCGGATCGTACACCGATACCGTGGTCGCGACGGTCAACTTCTGATTGCAGCTTGGGGCACGAGATAGATGAGAATCGGGAAGCTGCTTCTTGTTCTGGCGACCATCGGTGCCCTGGTGGTGGGTTCTGACAGCTCCGTCGAGGCGGGGAGCGCGACGGCGAATCTTCAGGTCACAGCCTCGGTCAATGCGAACTGCACGATTTCGACTGCAACCGTTGCTTTTCCCACCTACGACCCGGTCGTTGTGAACGCCGGCGCGAACGACGACGGCACCGGTACCGTGACGATAGCCTGCACCAAGGGCACCCTGGCCACGATCGGCCTCGGCCTGGGAGCGAACGCGTCGGGCAGCCAGCGCCGCATGAAGGACGCCAGCACGGACTACCTGAACTACGCGCTCTATCTGGACTCCGGTAGAACGACTATCTGGGGCACCACTAGCCCCAATCTTCTGACTCCGGTCGCGGCTCCTGACAAAACCCCGCGCGCGTTCACAGTGTACGGCCGAATTCCTTCCGGGCAGGACATCCCTACCGGCGCGTATTCCGACACGGTGGTTGCTACCGTCAACTTCTGAAACTGAATCATTCCAGGCAAACCCTGCAAAACAAAAACCGGTGGACCAAGAAAGAGAGGACCAAAGATGAAGCTCACGAAACTGTTCCTGTTCCTGGCGTCAATCAGTGCTCTGGTGATTAGCTCCGACGGCTCGGTGCTGGCTGCTGGCTCTGCAACCAAGAACCTCGCCGTGAGTGCCAACGTCATTCAGAGTTGTTCGATCGCCACGACCGCTGTGACGTTCGTCGACTACGATCCGACCGCAACCAGTCCGAATGATTCTGGACAGGGAACCGTGACTATCGCCTGTACTAAGGGCGTTGCGCCCACCATCGGCCTCGGTTTCGGCCAGAACGCGAGCGGCACCCAGCGTAGCATGCTGCAAGTAGGTGCAGCCGCGAAACTCCTTCAGTATGGTCTTTATCAGGAGGCGGCCAGGACCACCGCGTGGGGAGACGGTACGGCAGGTGGCGGTACGGTGCTAACTCTGACCGCGGTCCCCGACAACAATCCGATCACCAAGCAGATCTACGGCCGAATTGCCGCTCTGCAGAATGTGCCCAACGACACCTACAACGACCTCGTGCTCGCGTCGGTCAACTTCTAGGCTTCGACAGACGATTCACAACCGTCCAGGTGAGGTCCACCGATCGCCCCTGGTCCGCGGCAGCCCGGCCTGGCTTTGCCAGGCCGGGTGTTGCCAGCCAGATGCAGGCGCGACTCCGATTGATTGAGACGCCTGTTCCGGTGGGTGTCTTCTTGGACATAGGTGCTAGAATTCTCGGGAGAAGAAGGAAGGACAGCTCCTCGTGGCACGCAGAACGCACAGGCTGGTCTGGGTAGGGGCTTGGGTGCTCCTCGGCCTGCTTGTTGGCAGGCCTGGACCTGCTAGGGCTGGCAGCCAGACGAGCAACGTCCAGGTTTCCACATCCGTCCCTCCAAGTTGTACGATCGGAACTGCGGTCGTCGCGTTTGCTCCCTACGACCCAGTGAACGCGAACGCCACGGTCGCCGACGATCAGACCGGTGACATCATCATACGATGCACCAAGGGGACCACTGGCATCACGATTGACCTGGGGAACGGCGCGCACAACACGGGCCGGCAGCGACAGATGGTCAACCTGACGTCCTCCGGCACCCTCATCAACTACGAAGTCTACCAAGAGCCAGGCCGAACCAGCGTCTGGGGAGCTGGTGACGGCGGAGCCGTTCGCTCGGGCGCGGACCTGAACGGGACAGGCAATTTCGTGGCTGTGACCATGTACGGACGCATCCCTCCCGGCCAGCTCGCGGCGGTCGCGGGCGCCTACAGCGACACCCTGGTCTCGACCATCAACTTCTAGCGCGAAATTTCCAAAGCGGCGATTTCGGCGTATTCTCACCGGTTATGGGCAAAGCCACACTCTCAGCGCTTCTTCTGCTCGGCTCCATTCTTGGCCTGGCCAGCAGAGCTGACGCAAGCTCGTTCACTGTCAATCCGATCACGGTCACATTGTCCGGCAAGGAGAAGAGCGCCCTGCTCACCCTGCAGAACCAGACCAGCGAAGAGATTCGCTTCAAGATCCTCATGCAAGCATGGGAACAGAGTCCGCAAGGCGAGATGCAGCTCAAGGATACCAAGGACATCGTCGTCTTTCCGGGCCTTCTGACCCTGGCACCCAATGAGGAACGCAAGTTGCGTATCGGGTCGACTGTGCCGGCCGGTGCTGCCGAGCGAAGCTACCGCGTCTTCGTCGAGGAGCTGCCCCCATTGCGCGCGCCCCAGACCAGCAACAAGTCCGAGGTCAAGGTGTTGACCAAGATGGGGGTTCCCATCTTCGTGCAGCCGGCAAAACCCATGGCTGCGGGAACGGTCGAGGGTTTTGCTCTCGCAAAGCGGAAGCTCGCTTTCACGGTGAAGAACACCGGCAACGTCCACTTCCTGCTGCAGTCGGTGCGGGTGAAGGCGCTAGATGCCAAGGGTGCAGCCGTGTTCGAAAAGGATGTCGAGGGATGGTACGTGTTGACCGGCGGCACCCGGGTTTGGGAAGTCGAGATCCCGAAGGACGCCTGCCCAAAGGCGAAGACGATCGCGGTGGAGGCCGGGTCAGCCGAGGTCAAATTCAGCGGCCGCATGGAAGTGCCCGCAGCGGGCTGCGGTCCGTGAGCGACTAGTGTGCTGGCCCCCGACACGATTCCGGCGGCCCGCGTGGTTGGCTGCCGTGGTCGTCGCGGGATGGGCTGAGTCTGCACTCGCACAGTCACCGCGGGATGCGGGCCTGGTGCCGGAGGTTGCGCTTCGGCCCGACGGCTCGGCTAGCGCTGAGGCAGGCTCACCGGCACCGACAGCGCCGCTGGACGCGAACCGGGTTTCTCCCCAGCCAGCGCTTGCGCCGAGCGAGGAGACTCCCGCCTTTCTGCACGCCACGGTCAATCAGGTCGACATCGGCGATGTGTATGTCATTTTGCGCGGAAATGATGCGATCGTGAAGGTGACCGACCTGGAAAGTTCCGGGATGCGCGTCGAGGGGGGAAAGCGGGAAAAAGCCGGCGAGGACGTGCTGGTGTCGCTGCAGTCGTTGGCCCCGAAGATAACCTTCGTCTTTGATGAACGAGGCCTCAGCCTCACCATCACCGCAGATTCGAAGCTGTTCGGCGGTTCCGTGCTGGACCTTCACGCCAAGCGGCCCGAGGGCATCATCTACGACAACGCCCCCAGCATGTTCGTCAACTACCGGGTCGGGCTGACCGACCTGCAGAGCGTGTTCGTCCGCCAGGCGGCCCCCTGCCCAGGCGGCACGGTTGCCACGGGGGCGAGCCAGACTCGCGAGCAAGCCGGCTGGAACGGGTTCGCCGAGTCTGGGCTCAGCCTGCGCGGTCACCTGCTCTATGCCAGTGGCCAGCGCAGCGAAGTAGACGGCTCGTGGGAGCGGTTGCTGACCAACCTCACCTTCGACTTGCGCGACCGGCTGACCAGCATCGTTCTCGGCGACGTGAATGCCACCAGCGATGCCCTGGGCGGGGGCGGCATGATGGGCGGAGTGAGCGTCGCGCGCAACTTCGGGCTGGACCCCTACTATATCTTTCTGCCGACCCAACAGCTCGGGGGCACGGCCCTGACCCCGTCCACGGTCGAGATCTACGTCAACGGCCAGCTCGTACGCCGCGAGGTACTGCCGCCCGGGCAATTCAGCGTGCGGAACCTGCCGGTCACCAGCGGCAGTGGCCAGACCCAGGTTGTGATCCGGGACGCCTTCGGCAGCGCCCAGACGGTGACGAGCCCCTACTACCTGGCCGTCGGCACTTTGGCCAAGGGCCTGCAGGACTTCAGCTACAACGTCGGTTTCATGCGGCAGAACTACGGCACAGAGAGCTGGGACTATAGCCAGCCAGCACTGCTCTTTCGCCACCGCCTGGGCGTGACAAACTGGCTGACCGTCGGGGCTCGGGTTGAGGGGGCACTGCACTTCGACCGGAGCACCGTCGGGTCTTGCACAGAGAGGATCCCGCATATGCTCAGCGGCGGCCCTAGTCTGGCCATCCGCCTGCCGGTGGGCGAGTTGGGGGCATCCGCGGCACTCAGCGGCCAGGGCCGCTTCGTTGGTGGTGCGGCGCTCGTGTCCTATTCCTATATCGGGCGCCTGCTCAACTTTCAGGTCGGCGCTCGCTTCCAAAGCAACGAATACGCCAACCTGTACCTGACGCCTGCCAGTCTTCCGCCTCCGAACGCCTTGCCGACGAACATTCCCTCAGCGAGCGACAGGCAGCGCAAGGATCTGCTGGCGTCGATCGCCAAGAACATCGACAAGGTGGCAAGCCTGTCGCTGCAGGACGAGGCGACTGAGTGGCTCAACCAAGGCTGGACCAACCGGATCACTTTGGCGGCCAACCGCTCGATCACACGCTGGATGTACGCGTTTGTGACGGTGAGCAACATCTACTCACAAAAGTGGCCAGCCGAGTACGACACCTTTGCCGGGCTAAGCTTTGCACCGGCGGACAGGGTCACTGCGGGCGCCACCCGCACCGACCGCTGGGGTGGGCAGTCAGGATACGGTGGAACCAGCCAGGCCACGGTTCAGCAATCGCTGCCGCTCGGCCCCGGTCTCGGATATCGAGTGGTGATGTCCCAGGGCGAGAACGCCCTGAACGAAGGCACGGCACAGTATCAAGGCGCATACGGCCGAATCGAAGCTGACTATCAGCACCTGGGATACGGCACGGCTGACCGAGGCCACGCCTCGCTGACCGCAACCGGAGGCCTGATCCTCATCGGCGGCAGCGCCTNNCCGGCCGGTGCAGGACAGCTACGCTCTCATCCGGGTGCCGGGCGTGGCCGGTGTCCACGGCACCATGAGCAACCAGGTGATGGGAACCACTGACAGCAAAGGGAATCTTCTCATTCCCAGCCTGCTGCACTACTACGGCAATCGCATCGGGATCGACGACAAGGACATCCCGCTCGATCACGACATCGGGGCCACCGAGAGGGTTATCGCGCCTCCCTATCGCGGCGGCGCGGTGGTGACCTTCCCAGTCCGGCGGGTTCAAAGCGTTTCCGGGACGGTGGTGATCGACGATCAGGGCGCCAGCGTGTTGCCAACCTACGGGCAACTTGTTGTCCTGGTTGACCAGCAGCAGGTGGTCTCGCCGCTTGACGAGGCTGGCAACTTCTACCTGGAGAACGTGCCGCCGGGATCGTATTCGGCGGAGGTGCAGTATGCGGCCGGGGTGTGCAAACTGCCGCTCGCGGTTCCGGCTGGCGCTACGGCGCTGGTCAACGTGGGAACGATCCGGTGTATCCTTCCCAAGAAGGAGACGAAATGAGAGGCGTACGCTGGTTGCTATCGCTTTCGGTGCTGGGTGCAGCGGTGATATTGGGCGGGCGCCCGGCCTTGGCCCAGTTCGGTGGCTGCACCATCACCGCCACTCCAGTGGCTTTCGGGATCTACGACGTGTTCAGCCCCACCAGTCTCGCTTCTACCGGGAGTGTGAGGTACCAATGCGAGTGGATTGTATTCAATCGAACTGTGTATTTGAGCAAAGGCTCAGCATCCAGCAATAGCCCGCGCCAGATGGTGAGCGGCTCCGACCGATTGAACTACAACCTCTATTTGGATGCGGCGCACACTCAGATTTGGGGAGATCCAAGTCCGTACTCCTACAACGCAAATGGGTTGGCCTTCTTCCCTGACGTGACGTTGACCGTCTACGGCTTGATTTTCGCCGGGCAGGATGTCCCCACGGGGAACTACTCGGACTTCATTGTGGCTACCATCAACTTCTGATTCCGATGGGATAGCGGCCGCGACGCGGTGTCGACTGGCGTCGGCCAGGCGACTGCTGTCTCCACCCGTGTCCGCCGTCGGGCCGACGGATGAACCTGCAGAAATAGAGAAAAATGTAATCATTTCAGATTGTTGGACTTCGGGAGGCCTCCGGCACGGATTCTGCTTCTACTGTGAGCGTGATTACAGGTTTTTCGCGACCAGAGCCGCGCCTCACTAAGGCAGTCAACCAGTGGCTTTGCTTTGCTCTTTTCGCCGCTGTCAGTGCTTTGGTAGCCGTTCCCTCGCGGATCGCGGTTGCGGGCTCGCGCAGCTCGCTGGTCTTCGTGTCCGTTCAGGTGGTTCAGACCTGTCGCGTTGATGCGGTCGGGAGTCAGACCGGCAAGGGCGTTGACCTCAGGATGCTCTGCAACTCGGCGTCTAGACCAAACGTAGGCCTCGCAGGACAGTCGACAGCGGCGCCCGCACAGATGTCGACGACGGTGACCGGCGCTCGTGCTGTCAGCACCGTCAGCCTCACGCCAACCCAGTCAGGGACTGAGCAGCAAGTTCTGCGCATCGATTTCTGATTTCGCGCTTTCTGCGCTTGACACGATAGCGGCTGGCGCATATTACTCTTACGTAAACGTAAGGGTATGATTGTGCCAACGGAAATGAACGCAGAATCGCTATCTCTACTCAAAGTGGGTGATATAGCGCGTCGAACCGGAAAGTCGGTTCGGGCGCTGCATCTCTATGAAGAGCTAGGGCTGCTCAACCCTGCGGTGCGGTCCAAGGGCGGCTTTCGCATGTACCGGGGAGACGAGGTCAAGCGCATCGAGTGGATCCANNCACCGCGCCCAAGGCCATGGCCACCGTGCGCGAGATCTTCACCGACAAGCTGCGGGAAACCCGCGAGACCATAGCCCGTCTCACCCGCCTGGCCGACGAACTTTCCGAAAGCCTTGCCTTCCTTGAAGGATGCCGTTCTTGCGATGAAGGCCAGCACCAGCGCGAGTGCGGCGGTTGCGGCCGATCGGACCACGAGGTTCCCTTGCTGGTGGACGGAATCGCCAAACGCTGAACTATGGCTCCCAAACTTCCCATATACATGGACAATCACGCGACCACCCAGGTGGATGCGCGTGTGCTCGACGCCATGCTGCCCTACTTTCGCGAGGATTTCGGCAACGCCGCCAGCCGATCGCATGTCTTCGGCTGGAAGGCAGAGCGGGCGGTGGAGCAGGCACGCGAGCAGGTGGCGTCGATCATCGGCGCCTCGGGCCGCGAGATCGTCTGGACCTCGGGCGCGACTGAATCGGA
Organism: Myxococcales bacterium; assembly: GCA_003158455.1. GTDB lineage: Bacteria > Myxococcota_A > Polyangia > Fen-1088 > Fen-1088 > Fen-1137. Next base: position 23,162 of record PMJO01000157.1, read on the forward strand.
CAACCTGGCCATCAAGGGCGCGGCCGAGTTCTATCGCGACCGGGGCAACCACATCATTACTGCGGTGACTGAGCACAAGGCGGTGCTCGACACCTGCAAGCGGCTGNNTGGCCAACAACGAGGTGGGCACGATCAATCCGGTGGCCGAGATCGGCCAGGTGGTCAAGGCGCGCGGGGCGGTGTTTCACATCGACGCGGTCCAGGGCGTGGGAAAGATTCCTTTCGACGTTGCCTCCAGCCACGCTGATCTGGTTTCCCTGTCGGCGCACAAGATGTACGGTCCCAAGGGCGTGGGCGCGCTCTACGTGCGGCGCAAGCCGCGGGTGCGCATCACCCCGATCATCGACGGGGGCGGCCACGAGCGCGGCATGCGCTCGGGCACGTTGAATGTGCCGGGCATCGTCGGGTTCGGCAAGGCGGCCGAGATCAGCGCTGCCGAAATGCCGGAAGAAAGCAAACGGCTGCTGGGGCTGCGCGAACGGCTGCGGCTTGGGATCGAGGCGCGGGTCACCGATACGGTGCTCAACGGCTCGCTTGAGCATCGGCTGCCGGGCAGCCTGAACCTGAGCTTCGCCTATGTCGAAGGCGAGGCCCTGATGATGGCGCTCAAGGACGTCGCGGTGTCGTCGGGCTCGGCGTGTACGTCGGCATCGCTGGAACCGTCCTACGTGTTGCGCGCCATGGGTGTGCCGGTGGAAATGGCGCACACATCAATTCGTTTCGGTCTCGGCCGATTCAATACCGAGGAAGAAGTCGACTACGTGATCGATCTGGTGGCGCAAAAGGTCAAGAAGCTGCGCGAAATGTCGCCTCTCTGGGAGATGGCGCAATCCGGAGTCGATATCAAGAGCATCCAATGGGCAGGACAACGATAAGAAGCAGTATAGCGTGGGGAGTCCGCCGGCTTTGCCGGCGGCGGACCATCGCGGGAGGGTGGTGGCAGGTGGGGGGCCGAAGGGCGAAGCGAACCCTCCCAGGGTTCCCATGTAAAAGAAGTACAAGAGGTAGAGCATCATGGCGTATAGCGGAAAAGTGATTGACCACTACGAAAACCCGCGCAACGTGGGCAGCCTGGACAAGGAAGCGCCCAACGTCGGAACCGGACTGGTAGGCGCGCCGGCCTGTGGTGACGTGATGAAGCTGCAGATCCAGGTGAGCGACGCGGGCGTCATCGAGGACGCCAAGTTCAAGACCTTTGGCTGTGGCTCGGCAATAGCGTCGTCGTCACTGGCGACGGAATGGATAAAGGGAATGACGCTTGAGCAGGCCATGACAGTCAGGAACACGCAGATCGTCCAGGAGTTGAACCTGCCGCCAGTGAAGATTCACTGNNCACTGTTCGGTGCTGGCCGAGGACGCTATCAAGAGCGCGATCGCTGACTATCGCAGAAAGCAGCGCGGGGCGCAGATACAGCCAAGCCTGGGAGGAAGCTGAGCTTGTCCATCGAAGTCACAGAGCGAGCGGTTGACGAGATTCGCAAGGCCGCGGCCAAGCGTCCCTCGCCCCCCAGGGGCCTGCGGGTGGGCATCCGCACCGGAGGATGCACCGGGTTTTCGTACCTGTTCGAGTGGTCGGACGCGGAGGCACTTGCCGAGGACAAGGTGCTGGAGTTAGGGGGAGGCCAGGTCAAGCTGTTCATCGACCCCAAGAGTTATCTGTTTCTAGAGGGATCGACGCTCGACTACGCCAGCGGCATGATGGCCCGCGGGTTCAAGTGGACCAACCCCAACGTGAAGGAAACCTGCCGCTGCGGTGAAAGTGTGCGATTCTAGTTCACGCCATGATTTGCTGGTCTTGCGAGAAGGACGCTGGCGTCAGCATGCTGTGCCCCGGTTGCGGGGCGGTGCAGCCGCCGGATCGTAGCGCCGATAGCTTTCATGTGTTCGGCCTGCCCCGCAAATTCGATCTGGATCTCGCGGATCTCGAACGGCGCTACAAGGAAATGACCAAGATCTTGCACCCCGATCGTTTTGCGCGCGCTGACCCTCGGGCGCGGCGCGCGTCGCTGGAGCGGTCGGTGCAGCTCAATCTTGCGTGGCGGACCCTGTCCCAGCCGGTGGCCCGCGCAGAATATATGCTGTCGCTGGCGGGCGTCGAGGTGGGAGAGCCTGCGGGTGGCAGGCAAGCGGGCGGGGCCGACAATCGGGCGACCCAACCCATGGACACGGCGCTGCTGGTCGAGGTGATGGAACTGCGCGAAGCCCTGGCCGAGGCGCGCGCCCGCGGCGACAGTGCGAAGGTTGCCACTCTGTTCGCCCGGGTGCAGACCAATCACGACCGGGAAATGGCCGAGGTGGCCGCGGCTTTCGCAGCCGGGCAGCCCGACATTGCCGCCATTGCCGCGCGCCTGGTGGCCGCGCGCTACTACCGGCGTTTTCTCGAGGAGGCGGAGCCCCGTGGTGAAAGCGAAGAGGGCCTGGCCAAGTAGGCGACAGAATGTTCCATGCCGGCAGAAGCACTCTTCGACATCTCTGAGCCAGGCGAGTCGCAGACCAAGCAGGTCAGCAAGGGGCGCGCGGTGGGCATCGACCTCGGCACCACGAACTCGCTGGTGGCGGTGGTGCAGGCGGGCCAGCCCATTTGCCTGCGCGACCAGCACTGCTCGCTCTTGCCTTCGGTAGTGCACTATGCGGCCGACGGCAGTGTGGTGGTGGGCCAGGCAGCGCGCGACTTGGCGGCCCAGGCCCCGCAGGACACCATTGCCTCGGTCAAGCGATTCATGGGTCGGGGGCCGGGTGACGCCGAGGCCACGCGCCGGCTGACGCCGTACGAATTCGCGCCGGGCGGCGACGGCGACGCCGTGGTTCGTTTCTCGGTGCGGGGTGGCCAACGCGCGGTCACGCCGGTGGAAGTTTCGGCCGAGATCTTGCGGGTGCTCAAGGCGCGAGCCGAAGCAGCGCTGGGTGGTGCGCTGGACGGCGCCGTGATCACCGTGCCGGCCTATTTCGACGACGGCCAGCGCCAGGCCACGCGCGACGCCGGCCGCCTGGCGGGTCTCGAGGTCATGCGATTGCTCAACGAGCCCACGGCTGCGGCGCTGGCCTATGGCCTGGACAAGCAGGCCGAGGGAACCTTTGCCGTGTTCGACCTGGGCGGCGGCACGTTCGACATATCGATCCTGAAGTTGGAAGGTGGCGTGTTCGAGGTTAAGTCCACCGGCGGAGATTCCGCCTTGGGCGGCGACGATTTTGATCGCGCGCTCGCCGCTCATCTGCTGCGGCAGATGGGCTTGCCCGAGGACGCGGCCGGCGATCGCTATCTCACCCGTCGGGTGCTGGATGCGGCACGGGACGCGAAGGAGGAGCTGACCAAGCTGAGCGCGACCGAAGTTGCGATCGCGCGGCGGCCGGGGGACATCTGGCGTGGGGTGCTCACGCGTGAGGAGCTAGAGGCGGTGGTGAAGCCGGTGCTAGATCGGTGCGAGCCGCCGGTGCGCCGGGCGCTGCGCGACGCCGGCCTGGAGCCCAAGCAGCTTTCCGGCGTGATTCTGGTGGGTGGCGCCACCCGCATGCCCATCGTGCGGCGACTGGTCGCCAGCATATTCGGGCGCGAACCTTTGGCCGACATCGATCCCGACGAGGTGGTGGCATTGGGCGCAGCGGTGCAGGCTGATCTGCTGGCCGGCAACGCGCGCAAGGATGTGGTGCTGATGGACGTGGTGCCGCTGTCCCTGGGCCTGGAGATGATGGGCGGAGTGACGGAGAAACTAATCCATCGCAACACCACTGTGCCTTGCGGTGCCGTGCAGACTTTTACCACCTACGCCGACAACCAGACCGGTTTCGATTTGCACGTGCTGCAGGGCGAGCGCGAGTTGGTGGCGGACTGCCGGTCCCTGGCGCGCTTCAAGCTGACTGGGATCCCGCCCATGCCTGCGGGCATGGCGCGGTTGCAAGTCACCTTCCTGGTCGACGCCGACGGCCTGCTCAGCGTGTCGGCGCGGGAAGAGACAACCGGCAAGGAATCGTCGATCCGGGTCAAGCCGAGCTACGGCCTGACCGACGACGAGGTCGAGCGCATGATTCGCGATTCCTTTGCCCATGCCGCGCAGGATGTGAGCGAGCGCCTGCTGCTGGTGGAGCGCGTGGAGGCCGACCGCATTTTGCAGGCGACACGTGCGGCCCTGGCTGCGTCCGCTGACCTTCTGGTGGAGGGAGAGGGGGCCGCCATTACGACCGCGATGGGCGCGCTGGAGGCCAGCCAGGCCGGGCGCGACCACTTGGCCATCCGGGCGGCAATCCAGTCCCTCGACGCGGCATCCAAGGACTTCGCCACCCGGCGCATGAACCAAGCGTTGCAGCAGGGGCTGCGCGGTCGGGACATCGGCGCGGTGGAAAGCAAGGTGGGCAAGTAATGCCCAAGGTCCGCTTCGAGCCTGACGGAATAGAGGTCGAGGTGAAGGCGGGCACGACGATTCTGCAGGCCGCGGAGCAGGCAGGCGCGCGCCTGGGGTCGGCTTGCGGCGGCGTATGTGCCTGCGCGAGCTGCCACGTCTTCATAACCGAAGGATGGGAAGGCCTATCAGAAGTGGACGAGTGCGAAGAGGACATTCTGGACAAGGCATTTGACGTGCGTCGCAACTCACGCCTGGCCTGCCAGGCGCAACTGCAGGCCGAACGCGCCTACCTGGTCACAATCAGCAGCGCAAGCCGCCAGACATTTTTCGACGAGCACCCCGAAATGCGGCGCGGGTAGCGCTACCGCAAGACCATGACCTTGGCTCGATGGCCCGGGATCGAGGCCAGGGCTCGGTCCCTGGTCATAAGGCGCGCGAAGTCCCTCGGCGAGCACCAAGTAAAGGGCGTCGCTCAAGTGGTGGAAGACAACCCGACGATGGCCGGCCGACGTCGGGGCCGCGGCCGGAACTGCTATTCGTCTTCTTCGGCCGCCATCTTTGCTTCGGCCACGACCTTGTCCATCAGGTTGTTGGGCAATTCGTCGTAGTGAGAGAACTCGAGGGTGAACGAGCCGCGACCGCCGGTCATCGAGCGCAGGTCAGATGAGTACTTGAGGGTTTCCGACATGGGCACGTGCGCGCGGATGACTTGATCCTTGCCATTGGATTCCATGCCCTCGACCCGACCGCGGCGCTGATTCAAATCGCCAATTACGTCGCCCATGCAGTCGTCCGGGCAGGTGACCTGAATCTTCATGATGGGCTCGAGCAGGCACGGTTTGGCCAACTTGAACGCGGCCTGGAAGCCCTTGGATCCCGCGATCTCGAAGGAACGCGAGTCGGAGTCCACATCGTGGTACTTGCCGTCGAACAGACGCACCTTGACGTCGGTCACGCGGTAGCCGGCGATGACCCCCCTGACCATGCGGGCGCGCATCCCTTTCTCGATGGCCGGGATGAACTGGCGAGGCACGGAGCCACCCACGATGGCATCCTCGAACTCGAAGCCACCTCCGCGGGGCAGGGGCGAGATGTCGATGTAGCAAACCCCGAACTGGCCCCGGCCACCGGTCTGCTTCTTGTGCTTGCCCTCGACGTTCTTGGCGGTGCCTTTGATGGTTTCGAGGTAGGGAATCTTGGGCGGCAATAGATCGACCTCGACGCCCATCCGGTGCAAGCGATCGACCGTAGCCTCGATGTGCAGTTGCCCAGTGCCGCCGATCAGGATCGCCTTGGACTGCGGGTCGTGGGTAACCTTGATGGCCACATCCGAGTCGATGATTTCGTTCAGTTTGACCGCGAGCTTGTCCTCGTCGCCCTTGGACTTGGGCTGCAGCGCATAGGTGATGAGCGGCGCGGGGATGGCTGGCTTGGGCAGGGCGAACAGCGCCCGTTCGTCGGCCAGCGTGTCGCCGGTTTTGGTGGTCTTCAGCTTGGCCACCGCGACGATGTCACCCGCGAAAGCCTCGGCGACCTGGTCGCGCGTCTTGCCCTGGAGAACGTAGAGCTGGCCCAGGCGCTCTTTGGCGTCGTGGTTCACCGAGATCAGGGTAGCGTCGCCGGTCAGCTTGCCCGACAGCACCCGCATTAGGGACAGGCGACCGATGTCCGAGCTGCAGGTCTTCCACACGTAGGCGGCCACCGGCGCCGCTGGATCCGCGCTGCGCTCAGCCGGCTGGTCACCCGCCATGCCCTTGCGGGCCGGCCGATCCGTCGGCGCGGGCAAAAAGTCGACGATGAAGTCGAGCAGGGGCTGGATGCCGATACACACCCCGGGCGCAGCGACCAGCACCGGCACGACTGCCTGACTACGCACGCCCGCGAGCAAACCCCGGCGCGCCTCTTCATCGGTCAGGGTGCCGGTTTCCAGGTACTTCTCCACCAAGGCGTCGTCGGCCGAGGCAACGGCTTCCAGCAGGACCTCGCGCGCCTTTTTCGCCGCGTCGACCATGTCGGCTGGAATCTCGCCCTCTTTCACCTCGCGGCCTTCGCCCGAAAAGCGGAACGCCTTCATGGATAGCAGATCCACCACGCCCGCGAAGTCGGCTTCCTGACCGATGGGGAGTTGCAGCGCCACCGCCTTGTTGGAAAGGGTCTCGCGCACGTCATCGAGCGCACGCTGGAACTCGGCACGCTCGCGGTCCAGCTTGGATATGAGTACGCAGCGGGGCAGCCCGAGTTCGTCGCACATGGCCCATGTCCGCTCGGTGTAGACCTGCACGCCGTCAGAGGCGGAAACTACCACCACAGCGGCATCGGCAGCATCCAACGTGATACGCGTGTCGACCAAAAAGTTGCCGTTGCCTGACGTGTCAAGGATGTTAATCTTGTTCTTCTTCCACTCCACGTGGCCGGCGGCGGCAAAGATGCTGGTCTTGCGTTTGTGCTCCTCGGGCTCGAAGTCGAAGTTCGAGGTGTCGTCGTCGACGCGGCCCAGCCGTTGGGTCGACTTGGTCGAGAAGAGAATGGCCTCGGCCAGGGTGGTCTTGCCGGCGCCGCCGTGGCCGACCAGTGCAACGTTTCGGATTTCGTTCGCCGCGTAACTCTTCATGCATTGCCCCTTCAGATAAAACGGGATCGCCCCGCCGCCTTCCCCGAAGTCTGGCGCTTATAAATCACCTGACCAAGGAAGTCGAGGCGGTCGTTTGCTCCGGGCGCGAGGGGGACGCGGCGCGACGGTGGTTTGGGGGAGCGTCGACCGGTCAGTTCTTGCTCGGATCCAGGACCCGACCCATGAAGAGGATGGCGCCGCTGGGCTGGTCACGCAGGAAGTAGAGGAAGGGGCGGTCTGCCCTTACGGTCAGGCCCATCGGAATGGAGGCATTCTTCATGACGACGCCTGTGGCGGCGGCAGCCTCGGTGCCCTTTTCTGCGACATCGATGAATGCCTTGTGGACCACGTCCGAGATGAAGAGATTGCGCGTGCCATCCATGCCCGAAAAGTCGGCGACGCCCGAGATGAAGGCCGACGTCATGCCCAAGGCCTTGAGCAGATCCACCAAATCTGCACCTGTCTCGACCTTGAAGCGGGGAAGGCCAAGTACAACCTGCTGGCTGGTCAGCCCAGCCACCAAGGTCCCCAGCGCGGCCGCATCCAGCGAGGATTCGACCTGGCTGAACTGGCCCGCATCAGGCACCAGCACCACCAGCGATAGGCTGTCGTCGGCGTAGGGCAGGGCCGCGGCCACGAAGTTCGTCCCCTGCATGGCAGGGAGCATGGAATTCTCTGCGTTCATGAGCTTCACGCTCACGCTGCTGCCGTCGAGGAGCGTGAACTGGCTGTCGTAGGTGTCGTTCGGGTCGAACGGGGCTTTCCACGCAGCATTGAAGTAGACCGCGTTGGTCAGGACCANNATTGAAGTAGACCGCGTTGGTCAGCACCAGCCGGGTCGCGCTATCGACAGAGCCTTGGGGCAACAGATCCTGGATCTTGTTGTTGGTCTGGTCGGCTACCCATTTGTTGATGGTCAGACGGGATGGATCCGGCGCATTGATGAAGTCGAGCAGGTTCACGCCGGCGCCATAGTTCTCGGCCATGGTGTCGAGGAAGTCGGACGTGAAGGTGTAGGTCCGCTCGGCCCAGAGGGCGTTGACGATGTTCACCCGCATCGGCCCGCCATCGGCGCCAGGGTAGCCCTGACCGCGCGAGGCCAGGGTCTGGTCTAGGGCATTGAAGGCCGGGTGCAGCCTCTCGGGAGGCAGGGTGAAGTGCAGCGTCTGGGCCATTTCGGCCGCGGTGGTTCCCGCCGCGCCGGCGTAGGTCATGGCAAGCGCGATGGAAATGCTGGCGGGCGAGAAGACCAGATTGGTTTTTGTGAGGATGAGCTGCTTGTAGACGTCGAAGGCAAAGGAGGCGTTATCAGAAGCCAGGGTGGTGCTGTCGGCAGCCGGCACCTGAGGATCGACAACGCGGCCAACCGGGGACTTGGCGGTCTCGATTTTCGGCGCAGAAGCGCCGTCGCCACAGCCGGCCAGGGCGGCGGAGAGAAGAGCGGAGAGAACGAAGGTGGCTGGGATAGGCCGAGTCATGGGTACCTCCGGGGTGGCTGCGAAGGCTATCAGCAAGTTCGGGGCCAAGGAACGGTCGGCCCCCGGGACCTGCACTCAAGCCAACTCGTGGTTTCTATTCCTCAGAATTCTGAGGCGGCGCGGGCGGATTCGGTCGTAGTTGGGCGCGTAGCGCGTTGAAGCATGAAGGCCGGCAGGCAAAGGGAAAATTGGCGGCGGCAACGCGGCATCTTTTGGCGGCTGCCAGCATCAAAGGAAATGAATGAGGACCGAACCCGCAGAAGCTGCGCCTCCCCAGGCCCTTGGGGCGAAGGGGCGGGCAGGTTGGCGGATCAACGCTCCGCTGGAAGCGAACAACGTTAACGCATAGGAGAGCAACATGGCAGACCTACGAACCACGTACATGGGTGTCCCCCTCGCCAATCCGATTGTGGTTGGATCCTGTTCTTTGTCGAAGTCGGTCGACAGCATCAGGCGACTTGAGCAGGCGGGGGCTGGCGGTCTGGTGGTGAAGTCGCTCTTCGAGGAGCAGATTCAGTTGGAGGAGGAGGAGTTCCGCGCCCGTTTGGGGGAACTTGAGCCCGGCTTTGCCGAAGCGGTGAGCATGTTTCCCAAGATGGAATACGGCGGACCCAAGCAACACCTGTATTGGGTCGAGCAGGCCCGCAAGGCGGTCAAGATGCCCATCTTCGCCAGCCTCAACTGCGTCAGTCGGGTGACTTGGGGTGAATACGCCAAGCAACTAGAAGGTACGGGGGTGAGCGGGCTGGAGCTCAATTTCTACTCGCCGGCGATTGACCCCGAAATCACCGCGTCCGACATCGAGCAGCGTGAGCTTTCCGTGCTGGAGCGCGTGCGCGCGGCGGTCAAAATCCCCATCGCGGTCAAGCTGCATCCCCACTACACCAGCCTGATGAATGTGGTGTCGCGTATGGAGGCAGCCGGGGCCAACGCCTTCGTGCTCTTCAACCGATTGCTCCAGCCCGATATCGACGTTGATACCCTGACCCGGCATTCCGCCGTCGGGTTGAGCGCGCCGGGCGAGTCGCTGCTGCCCTTGCGCTGGGTGGCCATGCTGAACAACCGAGTCCAGGCCGATCTGATTGCCACCACCGGAATCTGGACTGGGCGTGACGTGGCCAAGATGATGCTGGTGGGCGCCAAGGCGGTCCAGGTGGTCAGCGTGCTCTATCGCGAGCAGGCCGGCCACATCCAGAAGATGCTCCGGGAGCTGACCGGCTGGATGGATACCCACAACTTCGCCGACCTGGACGCATTTCGCGGCAAGCTGGGCCAGAAGCAAGGCACCGACGCCTGGTCCTTCGCGCGCGGCCAGTACATCAAGGCTTTGGTAGGCGTGGACTAGCCACCGGGAAATTCGGGGCTGCCCTGGATGGCCGGCTTGCGGCTAGCGTGTCGCGTGCGCGAGAGTGTGAGCGTGTTCGTGTGGGGTCCGCGGGAGGCGGAAAGCGTAGGGGGTGAGCGCTCCGCGTGTCGCGGGCCGCGCACGCTCACGCGAGCCGCCCACGCAAGCACACACCACGCTGGTCGCTACCGCCCACGCTACCGCTCACGGGCACGCTGGCCGACCTGCGTTGGCCCGGAAGGCCACGCTCGATCCATAGCTGCTCGCCCGCTCGGCGGCCGCCAACATGTCGCGCAGCCGGATCAGATAGTCACGCGACATGGATCGCTTCGCGCTCGATGCGCGAGCGCAACTCCTGCCTGAGTGCGCGATCGGTGACCAGATCAACCCGGCGTCCGAGCAGATCTTCGAGGAAGAACTTCAGCCCCATGTAGTGATCGAACGTGGCAGCTCCTGCGAAGGACACCAGCACGTCGACGTCGCTCTCCTCCCGGGCTTCGTCGCGTGCAACTGATCCGAAGAGAGAGAGAGAGAACGCACATCGAACCGCGCCAAGTCCTTGGCGCGGGAACGAACGGCCTCGATCACGGTTTCACGCCGCATGGAAGTCCTTCGCCTCTAGTGTACGTCGAGGAGATGGCCGCGCCAAGTTGCCGCTTGCAACGTGCTGCCTGCAACATCCGCTCGTAATGGGAGGTCAAGCCGTGACGACGCCAAATGACCCGACTTGGTAGGAATCTGGTTTCCTTCCGATCGGACGTAACCATCTCCCGTTGCGGGCGATCCCAGGCGTCTTCTTCGTGCGGTGGCGGGTTGAGCCCAGCGCGGGCGGCGCTCGCTCGTTACGCCACCCGTTTCCGAAAGCGGAAACTGGCCACAGTCAGCAGAGCCAGCCCAAAGCCGAGCAGGGCCAGCAGGCGCCACCAGATATCGAACACGCCGGCGCCCTTGAGCAGCACTGCGCGCAGGACCTCTATGTAGTAGCGAACCGGATTGAAGCAGGTGACGACCTGCAACCAGAAGGGCATGGCGCGAATGGGGGTCATCACGCCGGAAAGCAGAACCGCCGGCATGGCAAAGAGAAAGCCGGCCAAGAATGCCTGTTGCTGAGTGCGGCTGACGGTGGAAATCAACAAGCCGATGCCCAGGGTTGACAGGACGTAGAGCACGGTTCCTATCGCCACCAGCAGCAGGCTGCCGTGCAAGGGAACGCCGAAGATCCACACCCCGGCAGTCAACACCAGCAACACGTCGAAGCAGCCGATCACCAGAAACGGCGTCATCTTGCCGATCAGCAAGAAGAGCGGGCGGATGGGCGTGACCAGCACCTGCTCCAGCGTGCCCATCTCGCGCTCGCGCGCCAGTCCCATGGCGGTAACCAGGGTGGTGGTGATGACCAGCAGGATAGTCATCACCCCGGGAATCATGAAGGGTGGCGTCTTCAAACTTGGGTTGAACCAGATGCGCGGCGTGGCCCGGATGAGCGGTGGCGATGCCATCCCGTGTGCCGCCAGACGCTCCTTCACCATGGTTTCGGCGGTTTCACCGAAGTAGCGCGAGGCTGCCGCGGCCACCACCACGGCGCGGTTGGGATCGCCGCCGTCGAGGATGACCTGCACCTCGGCCGGGCGCTGGGCGGCAAGGTCGCGCGCCAGAGCAGCGGGCAGGATCAAGGCAGCCGCCGCGTCGCCGGTCTGCAGCTTGCGCTGAACCTCGCCAAGCTCGGTGGTGTGACCGGCATCGCGCAGGGTCCCGTCAGCCAGCAGCCGGCGAATGTGCTGGCGGCTCTCTACGCTGGCATCGTGGTCCACCACTAGGGTGGGCACATGGTCAAACTGAAAGTCGACCGCAAAGCCGAAAACCACGGTCTGCAGCAGCGGCGCGATGATGAGCATGAACATGATGCGCCGGTCGCGCACCGTCTGACGGATCTCTTTGCGCACCACCGCGCGCAACTGCACCGACCAGCGCGGTCTTTCAATCATGCCAGTCTCCGCCGGAAACGCGCCGTAGCCAGCGCCAAAATCGCCAGCGCAAAAATCGTCAGGGCAAGGAGATCGGTCCAGAGAATGGCCAGGCTACTACCCTTGAGCATGATTCCGCGCATGGCGTGCACAAAGTAGCGAGCCGGGATAACCGACGAAAGGGCCTGCAAAATGCGCGGCATGTTCTCGATAGGTACCAGCATCCCCGACAGCAGCAGGGAAGGCAGCAGCGACGACAGCGCACCCGCCTGGGTGGCCACCAACTGGCTGCGCGCCACCACTGAGATGAACAGGCCCTGGCCCAGCATGCCGACGAGAAAAAGAAAGCCGACGAAAAAGAGCAGGGGGGTGCTGCCGCGAATGGGCACATCGAAGATCACCGCTCCCACCGCCACCACCAAAAGCAACTGCAACATGCCGAGACCCAGATAGGGCAGAAGCTTGCCGAGCACGATCTCCAGGCGGCCCACCGGCGAGGCGAAGAGCTGCTCCATGGAGCCGCGTTCCCATTCCGCGGAAATCGTGAGCGCAGTGAGCAACACGGCCGCCATCGCAAGTAGATAGACGGCGAGGCCGGGGACCATGAACAGGGCGGAACGGGCCTCAGGATTGAACAGGGTGAACACCTTCACTTGCAGCGGCGGCTCGGCGGCGAGGTCGATGCGACGCAAGCTCTCGGCGCGCACCAGGCCGTCGATCTTGCTCAGGATCTGGTTGGCCACCACCCCATCAGCGCCGTCGACGATCAGCTGCACTTCACCGTCGCGGCCGGCGGCTAGATCGCGTTCATAGTTGGCGGGAATGGCCAGCGCGGCCAGGGCTTGGCCCCGGCGAATCATGCGCAGGGCAGTCGCCTCGTCGCTGTCGGCTGCGATGTGAAACTCGTGGCCCGCGCTCACCGCGCGGACCAGAGCGCGCGAGGCTGCGCTGCGATCGCCGTCGATGACCACCAGGGGAATTCGGTCCATGTCGAAGCTGACGCCGAAACCGAAGATGAGCAGCATGACCACCGGCATGGCCAGGGCCATGTACAGCGTGCGCGGATCGCGTCGGATGTGCATGACTTCCTTGCCAGCCATGGCGCCCACCCGAACCAGAAAGCGCACTCCGCTGGTCATGGCGCGTGGACCTCGCGCGGCCGGGCTACCACGGCCAGAAACACGTCTTCCAGGGTCGGCTCGCCGGCCTCGACCTCTACGGCCTGTGCGCCGGCACTGGTGAGGGCGTGCCCAACCGAGTCCGCGTTCCAGTCGTCGGCCGCCACTTGCAGGTGCAGACCGGCGCCAAAGGGCTCGACCGCGATGATCCCGGGGCGGCTGCGCAGGCTGGCTGCGGCCGAAGCTAGGTTGCGGCCGCGCACCGAGAGCACCCGAGCGGGGACGTAGCGGCGTTTGAGCGCAGCGGGGGTGTCGAGCGCCACCAGCCGGCCGTCCACCATGAGGCCGATGCGGCCGCAGTATTCGGCTTCATCGAGGTAGTGGGTGGTGACGAAGATGGTCGTGCCTTCGCGGGCCAGGCGGCGAATGAAGCGCCAGAAGTGACGGCGTGCGACCGGGTCGACGCCGGCGGTGGGCTCGTCGAGAAACAGCACCGCCGGCCGATGCAGGATGGCGCAGCCCAAGGCCAAACGTTGCCGGATGCCGCCGGGGAGCGATCCGGTGATTGCGTCGCGCTCGCGCTCCAGGTCGCACAGGCGCAGAACTTCGTCGGCGCGGGCCGCGAAGTCCGGTCCGCACAGGCCGTAGGCCCCGCCGAAAAACTCGATGTTGGCCCGGACCGGCAGGTCCAGATACAGCGAGAACTTCTGTGACATGTAGCCGATTGATGCCTTGACCGACTCTGGCGCGGTCTTCACGTCGAATCCGGCCACGCGTGCCTCTCCCGCCGTGGGGGCGAGCAGCCCACACAACATGCGGATGGTGGTGGACNNGGACTTGCCGGCCCCGTTGGCGCCTAGGTACCCGAAAATCTCCCCGCGGGCCACCGAGAACGACACGTCGTCGACCGCCAAGAACGATCCGAATCGGCGCGCAAGATGAACTGCCTCGACTGACGGCTCGCTCATGCGGCCTCCTGGCGAACGCGCGCCAAGAACAGGTCCTCGAAATTGGGCGCGACCGGACGCAGCGAAGCGTGCAACGGCGCCAAGGCCGCGGCCACGCCGCTCACCGACCCGCGGGCCAGTGCGATGCGCAGGGTCGCACCGGCGGGCGAGGCGGCGTGCACCTCGGGCAACCCAGCCAGCCGCTCGTCGACTTGTTCGCGTTCGCCGCCTTCGACTTCGTAGGTTTCGTCCTCGAGGTTGGCGAGCAGGGCGCGCGGTTCGCCGTCGAGCAAGAGCCGGCCGTGGTGAATGAGGCCCACGCGATGGCAGCGTTCGGCCTCGTCCATGTAGGGGGTGGACAAGAGAACCGTCATGCCGTCGTGGACTAGCTCGTGCAGGAGAGCCCACAGTTCGCGGCGGCTGACCGGGTCCACGCCATTGGTGGGCTCGTCGAGCAGCAGCACCTCGGGACGGTGGAGCAGGGCGCAGGCCAGGGCCAGCTTCTTGTACATACCGCCCGAAAGGGCATCGGCGCGGCGGTCGAGGAACGGCCCAAGACGCGTGATCTCGAGCAGTCGCGCAGCACGCTCGCGGAAGAGCGCGCGCGGCAGGCAGTACAGGCGGGCAAAGAAGCGCAGGTTTTCGGCTACCGAAAGATCGGGATAGAGGCTCGCCTGCTGAGGCATGAGCCCGAGCGACTCGCGCACCGCGGCCCCACCCGACGCCGGATCGCGGCCCAGCACCAACGCGCGGCCTGAATCGAGAAGGATCAGCCCGGCCAGAGCGCGAATGGCGGTGGTCTTGCCTGCGCCGTCCGCGCCCACCAAGCCGAACAGCTGGCCGCGAGCGACGGTGAAGCTGAGACCATCGAGAGCCCGCGTGGCCGCGAAAGAACGCACGAGTGCTTGCGCCTCCAGCGCGGCGCCTTGGTCGAACCCCAGCGTCGTCCCGCCTGGCGCGGCAGCGGGCGCCGCACCCATCAGCGCCGCTCCGTTCCCGGCAACCTGACCTGCACCGGCATGCCCGCGCGCAGCTTGCCGGCGCGATTGGCCAGCACGATTTCGACCGGATAGACCAGACGATCGCGATCGCTGCGCGTCTGAATGTTGCGCGGGGTGAACTCGGCCTTTAGGGCCACGGTGGAGACCTGGCCGGGAAACTCCTCGCCCGGGTAGGCATCAGCCACGGCCAACGCGGGCGCGCCCAGCTTGACCGCCGCCAGCTCGGCATTGGGCAGATAGAAGGTGGCGCGTACCTCGGAAAGGTCGAGCAGGCGCACCAGCGTGGTCCCGGGTGCGACCAGCTCGCCTTCTTCGTGGGGCAACTCAGTGACCCAGGCGTCGCGGGGTGCCGCAATCTCGCACTCGTCGACCAGCAGGCGAACGCGCGCCATGCTGGCCGCGGCCGCGCGGGCGCTGGCGTGCGCAGCCTGCGCTTGCGCGGCAGATGCCTTCGAAGTTGCGCCTGCGGCACGGAACTGATCCTGGTTGGCGCGAGCCTGGGCGCGCAGGGCTTCCACTTGATGAGCAAGACCATCGGCGCTGGCGCGGGTCTGGTCGCGATTGGACAGGGCGACATCATCGGTCAGCCTCTCCAGCCGGCTGGCTTGTCGGAGAGTGGCGTCGCGTTGGGCCGACAGCGACGCCGCCTGCGCCTCGGAAGCGACCTGGGCAGCACCGGCTACCTGTTGGGTGGCGCGAGCTGCGCCGATCGAGGCCTCGGCCGCACGGGCCTGCTCCTGGGCCGCGGTCAGGCGCTCTTGCGCCTCGGAAAGGGAAGCGCGCGTGTCCGCACAATCCAGGCTGACCAGCAGGTCGCCCCGCTTGACCGCCGCGCCCTTCTTCACGTGCAGGCGAATCACGCGCGCACTGATGCGCGACGAGAGGTCGACCTCAGTGCCCTCGATCTCGCCTGCGCCACCCGTGGGCCCGCGCAAGGCGCGCTCCTGCATCCTGAGGCGCGCGGCCAGCAGGCCAGCGAGCGCGAGCACCAAGACGACGAGAACGATGACGACCCTTCGCATGAAGACTCCTTGCTGGCCGGCAAATCAGCAAGTTGCATGCCGGGGATCACCACGCGCTTCCGCGGCGGGCGCACGCAAGACTGTAAGGATCTCCGACACCACGTTCGGTTTTCCGACAGAGAGAAAAGTGCTTTCTCACCACAGAGAGCACAGAGGACACAGAGGCGAGGAGTAGGACTGCGGCGTCTTCTTGAGATCCGTCTCTGTGGACTCTGTGTCCTCCGTGGTTAAGAAGCATTTTCCTCCGGCATCGGTTTTGCTCTACAAGGCGAGCGGACGACAACCATGAAATCGACCAGAGCCGTTTCCCTATTGGTGCTCGGTCTGGCGCGTGTCGCTTGGGCCGAAGATGATGGGGCTTTGAAGACCCTTACTCTGCAGGAGGCGCTGGCCGAGCTGGACAGCCAGAGCCCAACCTTGGTCGAGGTGCGCAGCCGGGTGGCGGACGCACGCGCGCTGGCCACGCAAGCACGGGTGCCACTGGTTCCGACCGTCGTGGCAACGGGTGGGTACACGCGCAATAGCGCCGACGCAAGAGTCGATTTTGCCGGTACGCCCTTGGCTTCGCTCCACCCGGGTGCACTGGTCATTCAGCCCCTGGGCGTATGGACAGTTGCAGGCACGGTGCGCGTGCCCCTGATCATTCCCAACGCGTGGGCCGACTGGGCGGCCGCTCAGCGCGCGGCCGATTCAGTTGCGGCCACCGCCGAGTCCGCGCGCCTGCAACTGCGCGCCTCGTTGGCGCAGGCCGCCTGGGCGGCAGCCGCGGCCGAGGAGATCGTGGCTGTGTCGGAACGCGCGGTGAGCGTGGCCGACGAACACCGCAGCAGTGCTGCCCGCGGCGTGACGGCGGGCACGGAGGCGCCTTTGTCGGTGCTCAAGGCCGAGACCGAAGTGGTCAAACGCCAGAGCGACCTGGCGCAGGCGCGCGCCAACCGCGAACGCAGTCACCTGGGACTTGGTGTGCTTTTGGGCAAGACCGAGCCGGTGCACGTGTTGCTGCCACCGGTCGCGGACAGCGAGACTTCGGCGCAGGTGGAAAGCCTGCTGGCCGAGGCGCTGCAGTCTCGGCCCGAGCTTGTGGCGCAAGAGGCGCAGATTCGTGCGGCCCGGGCGCAGATGACCGCGGCACGCCTACGCTGGCTGCCACAGATCTCGGGCAGCGGCACTGTCTTCGCCGCGGATGTGCCCTATCCGACGGGAAAGAAGGAGGGCTGGCGTCTGAGTCTGGACGCCCTGTGGCCGCTCTATGACGGCGGTCTGGCCAGCGGCAAACGCACGCAGGCGGAAGCGGCTTTGCTCACGGCGCGTGCTGCTGCCGAAGCGCAACGCCTCAGTATCATCCAGGAGGTGCAGGACACCCGTCGCGATGTCTCGGTGTCCAGGGAGCGCTTGCGCCTGGCCGAGCAGCAGCGCGACCTGGCCACCGCGGCAGCGGCCTCGGCCAAGCGCACCTTCGAGGCAGGTGTGGCTAGCTCGCTCGACGTGCTGGATGCGAACGACAAACTGTACCAGGCCGACGTGGCCATGGCCGACGCGCGCGGCAGACTGGGCATCGCGCGCGTGGCGCTGGATAGGGCGCTGGGGCGGATGCGCTGATGAACCAGCCCGCTTCTGCCAAATCCGCCGCCGGCGTGCGCGCCGAAACGGGTATTCCCGGTTTCGACGAGATCGAGAGCGAGGAGCTGTCGCGCGTCTTTGGCCGGGTCGCCTGGGCGCGCGTGGCCGTGTTGCCGGCTCTGGTTGGCTTGGTCATGTGGCTGCTGGCCACGGACGAGACGCCCTGGCGGCGCTGGGTGCTGGGCACGCTCATTGTATTGGCGTCGGTGTTCTTCCTGGTGGAGGCCGGACGCCACCGGGCATCAGCTCTTCGCCGTGGCACGATCGGCATCAATCTGACCTTCGCGGTGTTGGCGCAGGCAAGTGTCACCTTTGCCACCGGGGGCTTGGGCAGCCCATTTCTCTTCGCCATGTTCCCCATCGCCATGATCGTGGCCATCACCACGCGGCCACCCGGCGTCTTCATTCTCATGGCCTGCCAGATCGCGGTTCTGTGGGCCATGGCGCTGGCCGAGGTCGATGCTCTGGTCCCCAACCTGAATCTGGTCGCCTTTGGGGGCGGTTCCCGTGCGGGCTGGAGTGATACGCATATCTGGGCCAACGCAACCTTTGCCAGCGGAGTCTTGCTGGTGGTCACTGGCCTGGGAAGAATGATTCGCGGTGCCTTCGATGCGATGATTCGGCGGGCGTTGCGGGCGCGACAGGAATCGGTGCTGGCCCATGCCGAGCTGTCAGCGCTGGCAGGCGAAATTGCACACGAGTTGAAGAACCCGCTGGCCAGCGTGAAGGGCTTGGCCGGTTTGTTGGCTCAGGATGTGGCCACGGGCAAGTCAGGCGAGCGGCTTTCCGTGCTCCGGCGCGAGGTGGAGCGCATGCAGGGGATTCTGGAGGAGTTTCTCAATTTCTCGCGCCCCCTGGTGCCGGTCGCGGCGGAGAACGTGGACCTCGATGCCCTCTGTCGTGAGGTGGCGGCCTTGCACGAAGGCATGGCGCATGAACGCGGCGTCTCGATCAAGGTCCACGGGGCAGACACGACTGCGCTGTGCGATCCGCGCAAGATCGAGCAAGTCTTGCTCAACCTGGTGCAGAATGCACTGGAGGCCAGCCCAACCGGTGCGACGGTGGAGATCGAAGCCAGCCACGACCGCGAGAGCGTGCAGGTTCGCGTGCTGGATCGCGGCCCGGGTGTGGCGGGTGAACTTGCGGCCAGGGTTTTCGATCCAGGAGTGACCAGCAAGGCGCAAGGTTCGGGTCTGGGCCTGACCATTGCCCGCGCCCTGGCCCGCCAGCACGGCGGCGATCTCGATCTTGCCGCCCGCGAAGGCGGCGGCTGCGTGGCCGTGCTACGCCTGCCCGCGGCGGCGTCGCAATAGGAGAAGGCTAGCTTCTTCACCACAGAGAGCGCTGAGAACACAGAGGTCGGAAAGGAAGAAGAAATTCGGATCGCGCAGAACCCAACCCTTCCCTTCCGGTCCGGCTCTGTGGCCTCTGTGCCCTCTGTGGTGAAAAGCTTCTGAACCGCGCTGGAAATGAAGGGGCGATCGTGGGTAGCATGGCCGCCATGGCAAAGGTTCACGCCCACCAGACCACGTTGCGCGACGGCGATTCATGTTGAAGCCACGTGTGCTGGTGGTCGACGACGACGCCGGCGTTCGCTATACGCTGCGCGAGATCTTGGAGTCGTCTGGCCTGGAGGTGGACGTCGCGTGCGACGGGGTCGAGGCTTTGGAACGTCTGCAGCTCGCCCCGGCGCAGTTGGTGGTGACCGATCTGCGCATGCCGCGCATGGATGGCATGGAACTGCTGCGCAAGCTCACGGCACAGAACCCAGCCCCGCGGGTGGTGGTGATCACCGCTCACGGTTCGGAACGTCAGGCAGTGGAGGCAATCAAGGCCGGTGCGCACGACTATTTTCGCAAGCCCTTCGAGGCCGACGAACTGGTTGCGGTGATCAGGCGCGCCACCGAGGCGGCGCGCCTGGCGCTGGAGAACGAGCGGCTGCGAGGCGAGCTGGCGCTTTCGCGCACCCTGGTCTTCGCTTCCGAGGCTATGGGCGCGCTGGCGGTGTTGGTGGGCCGGGTGGCCCCGCGCGACAGCACCGTATTGATTACCGGCGAAAGTGGCACCGGCAAGGAGCGGCTGGCCGAAGCCATCGTGCGGGCCTCGCGGCGCGCGGCCAAGCCCTTTGTGCGCTTCAACTGCGCCTCGCTGACCGCCGAGCTGGCCGAGGCCGAGCTGTTCGGTCACGTGCGCGGCGCTTTCACCGGCGCGGTGCGGTCGCGCGGCGGTCTGTTCGGCGAGGCCGACGGTGGCACGGTGTTGCTCGACGAGGTGAGCGAGCTGGCCTTGCCGCTGCAGGGGATGTTGTTGCGGGCGCTGCAAGAGGGCGAGATCCGAGCCGTGGGCGAGGATCGGCCGCGCCACATCGACGTGCGGGTGCTGGCGGCCAGCAACCGCGATCTGAAGGCCGAGGTGGCGCGCGGCGCGTTCCGCGAGGATTTGTACTGGCGCCTGGCGGTGGTGGAATTGCACATTCCGCCGCTGCGCGAGCGGCCGGAAGACATTCCGGTGCTGGCTCGGCACTTCCTCGATCGAGCCGCCGAGCGCCTGGGGGTCGCGCCGTTCAACCTGCCCGACGCGCTCTTCGCCCGCTTGGCGGCGCACAACTGGCCGGGCAACGTGCGCGAGCTACAGAACGCCATCGAGCGTCTGGTGGCGCTGTCTCCCGAGGGCGAGATCGATCTGTCGTTGTTCTCGACCGGTGGGCGGGTGCCTTCATCGGAGGGACAGTCACGTTTGCGCGACAAGGTGGATGCTTTCGAGCGCGGGCAAATCGTCGATGCCTTGCGCGCCTGCGCGGGTAATCGCAGCGAGGCCGCGCGCCAGCTCGGTATCTCGCGGGTGACCTTGCACGACAAGCTGAGAAAGCATGGGATTGGCGGCAACGACGTGTCGTAGGGGCTTGCGAGAATTATCTTCGCAACATCGCAACACTATTGGGTTTTTTGCCCTCCTGCCCTTGCGCGCGCGACGATTATTCACGACAGGACTGGGGGCAACGATTTACACTCGCGCTCGGCCACGGTTGGCCACTTGCCACGGGAGGGACAAGTGGACGCAACAAGAACACATGGTGCCGGGAAGAGAGCTCCGAGTTCTGGGGCAGGGGCCCTCCTGGTCGCGGCTCGCGTTGCTGTCGCGGCGGGCCGCCTCGGCGTGACCGCGCCCAACTAGAGGACATTGCTATGAAGCAGAGGGATGGCATTCAGGCAGATAGAGTGGAGTTGCGCGCACGGGCGGAGGACCGCCTGAGGGAGAAACCGCGCGGGTCGCAGGCCCGCCGTCGCGATACGACGGAAGAGACACAGCGTCTGGTCCACGAGCTGCAGGTTCACCAGATCGAGTTGGAGTTGCAGAACGAGGAGCTGCGGGAGGCGCGCGAAGAACTGGAAGAGGGGTTGCAACGCTACTCCGACCTCTACAACTTCGCCCCCATGGGCTACCTGACTCTCGATAGCTACGGGGCGATGCGGAAGGTGAACCTCACTGGTGCGCGCCTGCTGGGAATGGAGCGCGCCCGGCTGGTCGGGGCGCGCCTCGGCCTCTTCGTTGCGGCCGAGTGTCGCCCCGTCTTCGACGGGTTTCTCCAGCAAGTTTTCAAGAGCCGGGAAAAGCAATTCTGTGATGTGGCGCTTTGCCAAGAACAGGGCCCAGGCCTGTGGGTGCACATCG
>PMJO01000211.1 GCA_003158455.1 Myxococcales bacterium
CGATGGGGATGTTCGTCGTCCCGAGGTTGAATCGATTGACAAACGGGACGGCTCCCGGAACCAGGTAGCCCCCGCCGACCCCGACCGCCATAGCGATGAAGATCCAGAGCGTGAGATAGCGGTCGAGAAACGACAGGCGCCTCGCTACGCCCGGAGTTGTTGGCGTCTCCCGAATCATCCTGCTAGCCCTTGGTGCCCTGTGGTGGTCTTCTTCATGGTGGTTCTAGCCGCCCGTGCGGCGGCTCTGGCGCAGGCCATGCCTGGCTTCTTGCCATCCAGCCAGCGGTGCAGGGTTTTGAGCAGCGAAGCCGCATCAGCCCGCTCGGCCAAACTGCGTCGCAAGAGTGCAAGATGCGTCTTTGCCAGTTCATCTTCCACCGGCCGGAGCGCGTAGTGCGACCACAGACCGTCTTTCCGGTCNNCACACGCACAGTTCTTCGTGGTGAAAGAGCAACCAGATGATCTTGAGCCGAGCCTCATCGGCGAGAACCTTGAAAAACTGAGCCGCGTCCTTCATGCATTACCTATACATGCGTATAGCCGCATATGCGGGTGAGTGCAAGGCCTTTCCGTGGTAGAGATGTCGATCATGCCATCGCACGCTACTGGCTGCCTGCTTTGTGGCGAAGACCTCGCCTACGCGACGGTTGCACAGGAGAGGACGTGCGATCTCTGCCAGGTGACCGCCAGCTCAACCGCAGCGTGCATTCACGGACACTTCATTTGCGATGCGTGCCACCGCGGGTCGGCGGCCGACGTGATCGAGGGGTTGTGCCGGCAGACGACCAGCGTGGACCCGATCGCGCTGTGTACCGAGCTCATGCGGAGCCGGGCCATCAACATGCATGGACCCGAGCATCACTTCTTGGTCCCGGCGGTACTGCTCGCCACCTACGACAACGCCCAGGGAAGGTCCGAGCAGAAGCGAGCGCATCTCGCGGTAGCCCGACAGAGAGCGGACCGTCTGCCAGGGGGTTTTTGCGGGACCCATGGTAACTGCGGGGCGGCCGTCGGTACTGGAGTATTCTGGGCCATTGTCAGCGGAGCTACGCCGCTATCGTGCGAGCCGTGGAGTCAAAGCAACCGCATGACGGCGCGAAGTCTGTTACGTATTGCGGACCACGGCGGCCCGAGGTGCTGCAAACGTGACTGCTATCTGGCCATTTTCGCAGCCATGGAAGAACTGTCGCGGTTGGACGGAGTGGCTCTGTCGTCTACCACGCCGACCTGCGAGCATTCGGCGCGCAACCGAGAATGCACCCAGTCCCACTGTCCGTTCTTTCCGGTTTCGGCCGCCACCCCAAAGACCGCCGAATGACCTCAATGGACCAGCCACGCGACCGCATTGGTAAGGACTAGCGCCATGATCCAGCCAACCAAGTGGCGCACGAGCCTTCTGCTCCTCCTGGCGGCATCGCTGGGGGTGGGGTCGGTTGTCCTATTTGCCGCTTGGCCGCTCGGGACCCTGCGTGTGGTACGGCCGCAATGGTCGGAGGTGACACTCCTGGCTTGGGATACCGTGCTGTCGTTGTTGTTCTTCGTCCAACACAGCGGGATGGTGCGCAGGAGGGTGCGCGTCCGCATGGCCACGGTCATCGCGCCGATCTACCAGCCCGCAGTCTATGCGATCGCATCCGGTCTCGCCCTTCTGGCCGTGGTCCTACTCTGGCAGCCCTCTGCGATCCGCATCGTAGTCCTCGCTCGGCCCTGGCGTCAGGTCGCACAGGGGTTCTCAATCGCGGCGCTCATCCTTTTCGCCTGGGGAATCTTTTCGCTGCGTTCGTTCGATCCTTTGGGAGTCGTCCCGCTGGCTCGCCACCTGCGATCGAAGCCGTCGCCTCCCCGTCCTTTCACAGTTGGCGGGGCGTACCGCTTCGTGCGCCACCCGCTCTATCTGTCCATCCTCGTACTGTTCTGGTCATGTCCTGACGTGACGGCAGATCGGCTGCTACTGAACGGGCTCTGGACCGCATGGATGGTCGTCGGTACCTTGTTGGAGGAAGCGGATCTGGTTGCCGAGTTCGGCGACGCCTATCGCTCCTATCGTCGTGCGGTCCCGATGCTCATCCCAATGACGAAACGAGGCGCTGCCCGTGCCATCCTCGCCATGCGACGATAGGGAGAACCTGTGGTGACGACCTATCTCATTGTCGCGGGCCTCTGCCTGGTCGGCCTGATGATTCGTACCAGCTACGAACTGCTCAAGCAGGCGGGAAGGCTAGGCACCAAGAACAAAGTGATCTTCGCCCTGGTCTTCGTGGCGATGTGCGCGATGTTGGCCAGCTGGCCCGTCATGTGCCCACTCGACCCATGGCGCATTCCCTGCCCTGGAATCGTGGAGTGGATCGGCGGTGGCATGGTCACGGCAGCCTTGGCCTTGATGATCGGAGGGCTCACGCAGCTCCGAGGATTGGAGAACATCGACCACCTCGTCACCACGGGGTTGTTCTCCAGGCTTCGCCATCCCATGTATGTCGGCTTCGTCCTGTGGATCGGCGGTTGGGTGGTGTGCTACGGCGCCGTCGCCAGCTTCGCCGTCGGACTGGTGTGTATTGGCAACATCTTCTACTGGCGTCACCTCGAAGAAGGCGAGCTCGAATCACGGTACGGAGAGGACTATCGGGTCTACCGCCAAGGAACGCGGTTCTAGTGCTCTGAACAGGAACCGTGGCCGGGCGCCGAGACCTGGTTGCGGCGCATAGCCCCGGAGGCCTTGACAGATGCCCACCGGAGATTATATTTGCATCATGGTGCAAATGAGCAAGCGTGACAACAAGCGACCGGTCGCCTGCTGTGCAGGTCTGCAGGACTTGCTCTCGCCCAAGCTGTTCAAGGCACTGTGCGATCCGCGCCGACTCGCGTTGCTTGTCCGCTTGGCGGAGGCCGGTAAGCCGTGCACCGTAGGCGCAGTGGCTGACGGAAGCGGCGTCGACTTGTCCGTGGTCTCGCGCCACCTGGCGATTCTTCGCGAAGTCGGCATCATCCAGTGCGAGAAGCGGGGCAAAGAGGTGTGGTGTGTGGTGCAGACCCGAGCCGTCGTGAAGATCCTGCGTGACCTGGCGGATGCGCTCGAGGCGTGCTGTCCGGAAGGTTGGCGCGTGGACGCGGGCAAGAGCGTGAGCAGGGCCAAGCGGGTCGCGGCCGGAACGGCTCGAACCAGGTAACCCAATTGGACGGGAGCCTTTGCAGGTCAGATCAACCTTGATGATTGCAGGAATGCACAACCCAACAAATGGAGGACCCGATGAACAAGCAAGCCGATGAGGTACGTCGAGATGTTTCAAAAGCATACGCCGAGGCGGTAACCGCCCCAGCGAAGAAGGGATGTTGCGGCAGCGCGCCCCCGCAGAAAGGCGTCGTCGTGAAACTTGGCGGCTACTCCAGCGACGAGCTTGCGGCTCTCCCCGAGGAGGCGGTGGTCAACTCTTTCGGGTGCGGGAACCCAGTTGCGCTGGCCGGGCTCGGCACCGGGGAGGTTGTGCTCGATCTCGGCTCCGGGGCGGGAATCGACCTTTTTCTCGCCGCCAAGAAGGTCGGTCCGAAGGGTCGGGTCATAGGCGTGGACATGACCGACGAGATGATCGCCAAAGCGAACGAGAACATCCAGGCCGGCGGGTTCACGAACGTCGAGGTTCGCAAGGGTTTAATCGAGGACATGCCGGTTGAGAGCGACTCGGTCGACTGGGTGATCTCGAACTGTGTGATCAACCTCTCGCCGGAAAAGAAGAAGGTGTTCCGGGAGATCGCTCGCGTGCTCAAGCCGGGTGGGCGGATGCTCGTCTCCGACATCGTGGCCAAGAACCTCCCCGAAGAGGTGCGCCAAGTCGCCGAGCTCTACGCTTCGTGCATCAGCGGCGCGATCAGCGAGGGGGAATACCTCGCTGGGCTACGCGACGCGGGGCTGGTCGATGTCGAGGTTCGCGACCGGCTGGTCTACGACGCCGAGCAACTCGAAGGCCTGGCCGCGTCTGACTTCGAGGGCCTGTGCGGCTGCGCAGGCGGCAAGGCGCAGCTGCTCTCGCTAGCGCGAACCCTCGCTGGCAAGGTGTGGAGCGCCAAGGTCTATGCCCGCAAACCAGGGTAGGGAGGCGCCGAATCGTCCAGGTGCCCCTCCCGCACCTGCCCACTGTTCCCCTGGTCATCAAACGTGCGACTTGTCCCATCGGCCCAGGAGTTCGGGTTCCGCGCAGGCCGCAACTTCCGGCTCGATGGTGGCGTGGTTGATCTCCCACTGCTCGTGCAAGAATGCCTTGAGGCGCGACAGGAAGCTCTCGATGGCGAGCCCACTCATGTCCTGGGTAACGGTGACGTGGGCCGTGAGCAGACGCTGGGTGGGGCTCAGTTCCCAGACGTGTATGTGGTGTAGACGGGCTGGAGCGAAGGCACGATGCACACGATCCGCCAGGTCCACGATGTCCACATCGCCCGGTACGCCTTCGAGAATCGTCGAAAGGGTCTGCCACACCAGCGACAGAGCGCTTCGAAGGACGACGAGCCCCACGAGCAGCGCCGCGACGGAGTCCACATAGCGGCCGATGCCAGTGCGCACCAGCAGCGCCGCGACCACCACGGTGAGGGATGCGACAGCGTCCTGGGCCATGTGCAGGAAGGCGCCACGCACGTTCACGTCGTCCTTGTCATGCTGGCGCAGCAACAGGGCCGAGCTGACATTGGCACCCAGCGCAGCCAGGGCAACCACCAGCATCATCCCCTGCGTCACTGGCTCGGGATGAAGAAGGCGGAGCACTGCCTGGTGGGCGATGAGCACGGTCACTGCGATGAGCGTCACGGCGTTGACCAGCGCGGCCACGACCTCGACGCGCTTGAGGCCGTAGCTGTGTCGAATCGTCGGGGGCCGACGGCCGAGTCGTCGCGCCATCAGCGCCAGAACAATGGCGACGACGTCGCTGAGATTGTGGGCCGCGTCCGAGAGCAG
>PMJO01000364.1:0-14873 GCA_003158455.1 Myxococcales bacterium
GTCGACTCAGTCGACATCGAGTAGCAGCAGCAACACACAGACAGCGACCCAGTCAACATCGAGAAGCAGCAGCAACACGCAGACGTCGACTCAGTCGACATCGAGTAGTAGCAGCAACACGCAGACATCAACCCAGTCTTCTTCGTCCAGCCAAAGCAGCTCGGGGACTTCGACGTACACATCAACCAACAGCAAATCGAACTCCAGCAGCAATACCCAGACCAAGACGAGCAGCCTTACCCAGACATCCACCAGTACCGCCAGCAACACTGCCATGAATATCGGGAAGGACACGGGTATAGTCGGCTACTGGCCTTTTGAAGAGGACCCAAGTATTTCACCCTATATCTGTAACGACCAATCGGGGAACAACAATGACGGGGCGGCCGTCGGATATCCGTCGTGGTACACATCGGGCGAGTCTGGGAAGGCGGCAAGCTTTGGCACGCATACCAGTGACCATGTAAGTCTTTCGACAGTGGCAACCGCCGCGACGACCATGTCCATCGCGGTCTGGGTCAATAACTACAACGGCGACTACAATCCTATGCAGGAGATCGTGTCGTTCATTCCCTCGGGGGGGGAGAATGCCGGTAGTGGACTGCGTCTGGTGTTCTATAACAATAATCTCTTCTTTGACGACAATAGCACGGACCTCACTAGTGGCAGCCATACCCCCACCACGGGGCACGGTGTCTACGCCGGTCCGGCGAAGAGCAAGCTAGGGGGATGGTACCTCGTCGTAGCTACATACAATGCCAGCGGGAAGTGGACACTATACCAGTTCTCTCCCGGTTCGTGCACGCCGTATACTCCAACAGGCAGCGCGATTGCCACAGTCGTTTCGCCGCCGAGCTTCACCACGGGAAGTTGGTGTTTTGGCGCCGCATGCCATGGTGCCATAACTAGCAACCTCGGGTATAATAATGGCGGGACCATGGCCCTCGACGAGGTACGCATTTGGACGCGGGAGTTGAGCAGCAGCGAAGCCTCGAACCTGTGCGCCCACAACTACTCGGGGACAAGCACCCCGGTGGGGACCAGTACTGCGTCGTATGTGCAGAGTGGCAGTTCGACGGCCTCGAATACATTGACCAGGACGGTGACGAATTCGTCCTCTAGTTCGCTAACTCAGACATCCACGCAGACGTATTCGTCGTCGTCGTCGTTGAGTTCCTCGTCCACCCACACCAACACAGCGTCATCGTCATCGAGTTCGACGTCCACCCATACCAACACCGCGTCGTCGTCATCCAGTTCTTCTTCCACTTACACAAACACAGGGACATCGACCTCGAGTTCGACGTCTACCTACACAAACACAGTGTCATCATCGTCCAGCTCTAGCGCGACCAACACCAAGACCGGGAGCAGCTCTTTCACCTCGACAGGATCGGCGACGAACACGGCGACGTCCTCGCTGACTTCGTCGAGTTCATCTACCCAGACCAGCTCGCTGTCGGTGACGGGGACGGCTACGCTTACCAGCACGGCGACTTCTTCGGTGAGCGTATCGGCATCGAACACCAGCACGGTGACTTCGACGTTGAGTGCCAGCGGGACGTACAGCACCAGCGGAACGTCGTCCGCGAGTTCATCGGGAACCTATACGAACACGGGCTCCACCTCCTTGACTTCGACGTCGACGATGACGGTGACTGGTACGTCGTCAGCAAGCAGCACGGGTAGCTTCACCTACACCGGGACGTCGTCGGCGAGCGGGACCGGTAGCTTCACCTACACGGGGACGTCGTCGGGGAGTTCATCGGTCACCAATACAAACACAGGATGGACTTCTTCGACTTCCAGCTCGACGATGAGCATGACTGGGACGTCGTCGGCAAGCGGCACTGGTAGCTACACATCCACGGGCACGTCGTCGGCGAGCGGGAGCGGCACCTCCACCTATACCGGGACGACGTCGGCGAGCGGGAGCGGCACCTCCACCTACACGGGGACGTCGTCAGTCAGCTCGACCGCGACGCGCACCACTACGGGGACATCATCGGTGACCTCAACGGTTTCGATGACCACTACAGGTACTTCATCGGCAACTGCGTCAATCACGGGGACCAGCAGTGCGACCCAGTCGGACGCGACCGGCACCAACACTACCACGGTCAGCCAGACGGTCGGCACAACCGGGACAGTCATTCAAACCGCCACCACGTCCTCAATCTTCACCCAGCCGGGTACTGAATTGGTCACCCAGACCGTGACTGGACTGCAGAGTATGACTGGCACGGCCACCGCCAGCGAGATTCTTCGTCCGCTACCCGACGACAATTGTACGCAAGACTCGGATTGCAATGGGTCCGGTGGTGGCTCTTGCTACTTCACCGGCGCGCCGTGCAGCGATGATAATGCGTGTAACCCGGTCACGAGAGGCGACTTCTGTCGCTATATAAGTAGCTCGGATGGATCGGGCCGGTCGTTGGGCGACGTATGCGGAGGCAGGACGGCCGGGCTGGCGAGTTGCCGCTATCAGGCCAGGAGTTCCAACTGCAGCAGCGACAGCAATTGCCACAGTGGGGTAGGGGACTACTGCGTGTCCGGGACCCCGGCCAACATGTGCCAGAAGACGGGATTGTGGTGCCGGGACGACCTCAGCGGGTGCCCCGCCGGCGACACCTGCGTGCCCGCCACCTCGCGCTTGATGATGGTCAAGAACGCCGTGCGCCGGGTGGTGCTTGAGCACGCGTACGACGACAACGCGGTTGTAAAGATCGGGCATATGCACACCTACCAGGCCGACAAGACTGGGAACACCGCGAACTTGTTCCCGTACGTGAAGCTGGACACCGCGGTTGGCACCTCCACGCGCACCGAAGTGAAGTTCCTGCCCCGCAGTGAGTTGTTGAAGGGCACATACAGTAGCGGGTCTTGTTTCTTGGCAAGCGGTCCAACCCCCACTTGTACTATCGACTACGGCGGCGGGGGCGCCGTGGGCACGCCGGCAGTGGCCTATTCTATCTTGCCGAGCGGGAGCGGGTACAACAGCCGCTACGCGGTGCCCACTGGTGATGGCAAGACCTACGCCAGGCAAGATGCGAATTGGTGTGGAACGCTGTGCTCGCTATCCATATTGAGCACCAGCTCCCAGCCCAACAGTCTGTACGAGGGCAGCTACTACACCTTCACCTACGCTTGGGGCAAGCCAGTGGCGTCTGGGTACGGAAGCGTTGGACAGCCACGCTACGAAACCTACAACCGGGGCAAGTCGTTCTTCGATGGGAGCACCTGGTATTTGATGGACGCCGAGCGGACCGAATTCGTAAACGAGAACAAGTACGGCGCCAACGAGTTCACCGGCTCCTCTTGGGTGCAAGGCTTCACTGCTCCGGGCAACGAATACCACCTTCCGCTGGTCGGTGCCTCCACTTTCGATTTAACGGCGGCGGGGGCCACCTGCAATGGGTCCAACGGAGCGCAGTCGGATTCGGGCATAGTGCCGATGGTCAACGCCACGAGCTTCGGCGGCAGGAACGTGACGCCCACGCAGAAGGCGTTGTTGAATGCGGCGCGCTTGGATAAGGCTTCCTACGGCGGCTTCTACGCCACCGGCAACGTCGAGCCAGTCGGCTGTGCTCTGCAAAACGAAAACTCGAGCAGTAGTGGCGTGGCTGGCTATATGTCGACGGTGCGGAGCAACGACACGTCGACCAACACGGCCAACGACAGTGAGGTACCATGCTGGGATAACCACGTGCTGTTGGTGGTGGATGGCCTGCCACGCGGCCCGGGCGAGGTGGCCGGCACGCCCGACCCGGACAACGCGGGCCACAACATCGATTGCTCGGCAGCAGAGTGCACGTACTCCGACTCCAACCCAACCCTCTCTGGCTGCTACTGCCCGGCCGTGCGCAAGGCGCGCAGTCTCGCGGCATCCGGGATCAACGTGCACGTGATCGCGGCCAGTCCGGATCCGCTGGCACGCAACTACTACGCTGCGGCCACGCTCAACAACATTGCCCGGGCCGGCAGCACCAGCGCCAGCTTCATCAATATTCCGCGCTATGCCATCAACGAGGACGAACTGTACTACTGGCTGAACTATGAAATGAAAGAAGCCTTGCGGGTCACGGTGGCCACCACCCCGGCCTCGGCTGCCAGCGGGTCGCAGAGCATGCAGGGTATCACGGCGGGCAACATGCTTTTCCAGACGACGGTTGAGCTGCCCGAATGGAGGGGTAATCTGGTCGCCTTCAGCATAGGGACGGATACGACCACCACCACGGGCACGGCCACCGCCACTACCTACACTACGCAACTGGCCTGGGACGCCGCGACGGTGAACACCTTCACAGTGCGACCCGGTTCCCCGCCTGGCACAGAACAACAGCAGTCGTGGAAACAGCGCCAAGTCTTCTTCTCAGACGGCTCGGGGAATATCCAACAGATTGGCGTGGACAGCACCACCGGGGCGATAAGTCCCGCCACGGCGTCCGCGCTGCAGGCGCTGGGGATGGGCGGAAACACAGTGGAGACCGCACAAATCGTGCAGTGGATGCTCGGCCAGATCGATCCATCTGACTCCATCGACTACAAGCCGCTCAACCCGGCAGTGCTGGGCAGTGTGCTGAGCTCGATGCCGATCGACGTGGGTCCGCCCGGGCCGAGCCAACTGCCAGGCGGCACTCACTTCTCGAACGTCTACCTCAACCGGCCCGAACTGGTCTACCTGGGCGCCGACGATGGCATGCTGCACGCATTCTATGCGGCGAACGGGCTGGAGGCGTTCGCCTTCCTGCCAGCTGACATGGTTCCCGTGGTCGCCAAGCTCTATGCTCAGGGTGGCCAGCGCTACAGCCCGAACGACCACGTATGGGGTCTGGCCGGATCGCCCAAGGTGAAGAACCTGTGCGTCGAGAACTGCGGGACACCAGCGAAGAATCTGACTTGCAGCGATGCTGCGGACGGCGTCTACAGCGACGGTTGTCCGAAGTGGAAGACGATCCTGGTCATGGGGGCGGGTATGGGCGGCAACCGACCCTTTGCTCTAGATATCACCGATGCGGCCGGTTCGCCCAGCCTGAAGTCCGACTCCTTGCTGTGGCACGCGGGCTACACGCCAACGAGCGGCGTCCTTCACAGCACCTCCTTTGGCCAAACCCTCTCCGTGCCGGCCTTCGCGTACAAGCGGACGACCGGCGAGAACGATGTGCTCATGGTTTCGGGCACCGCGTCCTCAAACAGCACCACGCTGATCGACGCGCTGGCCGGGACCGGCGCCGCAGCGACGCCTGCGACGACGACGGTCAGCGGGTCGTCTACCTGCTCGCAGACATTCGAGGTGGCCGCCGATGTGGCGATCGCGCGTGACAACTACGGGAACCCGCCAGATCAGAACCTGTTGGCCACCTATGTGGCGGACACCTCGGGCACGGTGCATCAGTACTACGGCTCGTCTCTGACCAGTGATGGGACGCCGACGCCAATCTCCCTCGGGTGCACCCAGCCGCTGCACTTCTCGCCCGCGGTGGTGCAGCTCAACCGGAACAACAAGGACAGCAAGGACAACACGGTCTTCCTCGCGCAGGTTACGAACTCCATCCTCGACCCGAACACCAACGACCCGAACAACCCGTCCGAGCTGGTGGTGGCAAGGCTGCTGTCGGTCGTGCCGTCGTCCGGCACGACCGCTCCTGCGCCTACCAAAGACACCAGTTTTGGCACCGGCGGATCGATAACTCTTGCGGCGGGTCCGTCTGGGCAACTGTGTGGTGTCACCGCCACTGGCAGGACGAGCACGGACTCCAGCTGCGGCTCGGGGGGGAGCACGCTGCCCGCGACGGCACGGCCCACCGGCACGCCGGTGGCGGTCTTGCGCTCCGACGCAACTGGCTTCCAGCTCTACACCACATGGTACGATCCGCCCAAGGCCAACTGGGATAACTGCGCGGCAAGCGCGACCAGCGGCAACAGCTACATCACGGTGCACCAGTTCCTGACCGCCGGTAGCGGAAGCTGGGCGCAACTATACGGCTGGATGATTCCGCACCAGTATGTGACCGGGGTTCAGTTTGCGGGCACCACGCTGTTCATCACCTACGGCGACGGTGGCGCGCCGGGGACGCCACAACCGGGCACCTTCAACCAAACCTTCTTGACGCCGAGCCAGTCACACATGGGCAGATTGGCGGGTGACCGATTTGTCAGGACGGCTTGGACCGAACGGCTGGACGCAGAATAGAACAACGTCAGGGTAGGTAACCTACCCGTGGCGTGGGACAACGTCGGTGGATAGGCGCACGAAATTGCGAGCCGGTGGTCGTTCTTGGTCGTTGACACCCGCGGGCCGGGGCTCGTAGTCTCATGACTTCAGCCCAGCGGCGAGAAGAAGGAAAGACGATGACCAAGGCGGAACTGATTGGGCGCGTAGCCTCGAAGAAGGATCTTCCCCGTGACCTGACCAAGAAGACCGTGGCGCGAATCATCGACGTGGTCTTCACCGAAATCGGCGACTACTTCATCAGGGCGCGACCAACTCGAACCGCCAACCGAACCGCGCCACCGCGTTTCTCCTATCCGGGTTTCGGCACCTTCACCAAACGGCGTCGGGGTGCGCGCATCGTGCGCAATCCGCGCAACGGCGAGCCGATTGCTCTTCCACCGCAGTCCACCGTGGTCTTCTCGCCTGGCCAGGAGTTGAAGGGACTGCTCAACCGCGACGTGCGCGCTACTGCGACCCACGCTGCCTTCTCGAACGGCTAGCTAGTCCTGCCGCCGGCGCTCTTCGAAGCGCAGCAGCTTGGCGCGTAGTTCGTCGAGTTGGGTTCGGTGGGCGGACTGCTCAGCCAGGTTCTTCTGCTGGCGCGGATCGTCGGCCAGGTCAAAAAGCTCCCAGCGTCGCTCACTGATCTTGTGGGTGAGCTTCTTGCCACCCTCGATGACAGTCACCTCGTGCGAAGGTGTCGCGGTGGAGGGCAGAAGCTCGGCGAAAATCGGCCGGCTGGGCAGCGGCTTGCCCTCGACGGCAGGTAGCAGGCTGCGGCCGTGGAAGCTGGGCAGGGGTGGGGCGCCCACCAGGTCAACCAAGGTCGGGCCCAGGTCGATGAGGCCGACCTCGTCGTCGCTCACCGATGGCTTCTGCCCGGGCACAGCGACCAGCAGGGGCACGCGCAGTTGTTCTTCGGTGAGATCCTGGCCGTGAAAGTAGCGTTTGTGCTCCCCCCACGCCTCGCCATGATCGCCGAACACGACCACCGCCGTGTTGCGGTCCAGCTTGGTTTCTTCCAGAGAGGCGATGATCTTGCCCGCCCACAGGTCGGCGAATGCGATCTCGTAGTCGTACTTTTCCTCCAGTCCCTGCACGCCCGAGAGCGAGGCGGGAAACTCGGGATGCTCCATGTAGCTGGAATGTGGTTCGAACAGGTGGGTCCACAGAACAAAACGTTCACCGGTTTGCGCGGCCTTGCGCAGGCGCGCGATCACCCGCGGGACGATGCGGGGCGAGGCGATGTCCTTGTTGGAATCAGCGATGCTCTTGGCGCCTTCGTCGGACCATTCGGCAAAGCCCCGGGAGATGCCCCGATCGGCGGTGAAGAAGAAGTGCGAAAAGATCCCGATGGGGTGCAGACCCGCCGCCGCCAACGGCTCAAAAAAGGTGTGGTTGCTGGGCAGCAGATTCGAATAGTTGAGTGATTGCTTCTGCCAAGCGATCTCAGACGGATAGCGCGAGGTCACCAGCGAAGGGAAAGAGCGCGGGGTATTGGGCGCTTGCGCCCAGACATGGGTGAAACGCGTGCCCCGCCGGGCGAGCGCGTCCAGGGTGGGGGTGAGCGAGCGACCGGGTGGCCGGCCGTAGCCAGCCACGCCCAGGCGGTCGGCGCGCAAGGCATCGATGGCGATGATGAGGATGTTGCCAGCAAACGCGCCTTGCCGGGCGGGCGCGGTCTGCGTGCCTAGCGCGGGTGGCTCTGGGTTGGCTGCGGCCGGCTGGGCGTCGCCGCCTTGGCAATCCTGGTCGATGCCGTCGCCGGGAATGTCCTCGGCGCCGGGAAAGACGTCGGCGCGTGAATCGTCACAGTCGCCCCCGCCGAACAGCGCGGAATAGCCGTCGTGGTCGCGATCGGTCAGGCGGCGCGCCAGTTTGAGGGCAAAACGCAGGCCCCAGCCCGCATCGGTGATAGCGGCATAGCTGGGCGAGGTCTCCGGGATGTGACTGCCGAACCCGAGCAGCACGATCACCGCGGCGGCCACCCCGGCACGCACGCTGCGCGCGGGCAGGCGCGCGCGCAGTCGCTGGCCCGCGGCCGAGCTGTACCAGAAGATGCCGTGGCCGGTGGCCAGCAGCAGGGCGGCCAGCGCGGACCACAAGGGTCCGAGATCGAGCACGCGCCAGTCGGCACGTGATAGGGCCGCGACAAACGCGAGCACGCCCGCCGCGGCAAAGGCGAGCAGGAGCAAGCCGGTGGCTCCCAGGCCGCGCGGCGCGGGAAGATGGTGCACGCGGCGGGCGACCAGGCGCGCACAGGCCAGGCCCACCAGCGCGGCCACTGGACAGCAAGCCAGGGCCAGACCCGCGCTGGCGATTACGGCCAGCCTGCGGCTGGCCATCTCGGCCACGAAGAGTCCGTGGGCCGCCCCGGCACCCACAGCCATGACCAGGGCCGCGGCGGCAAAGCCCAGCAGGGCCGCAGTCGCGCGGGCATCCAAGGCGCGATCTTCGCGCAAGGCGCGCCAGCCACCGGGCAGCGTGGCTGCGGCGGTGGCCACCGCCCAGCCGACAAAGGCGCCCAGGCACAAGCCCGCGGTTCCGTAGAGTCCCACAGCAAGCGCCAGGACTTCCAACCCTCGGCCACCCTCGCCGCGCGCCAGGACCAAGCATGTGTCCAGAATTCCGGCGCCGAGCGTTCCTGCGAAGGCAGACGCACCGCTCGGCCAGTGAAAGCGTGATGAAGGCTGCTCGACCATACGGTCCCGGAGAGTAGCACTACCTGATTTGGTTGCTATCTGCCGCGCGCTCTTGACCTTTGACCCAAGTACGCGGTACCTCGGTGTTCGTGTTTCACCGAATGCGTCCGATAGCGACACCCGCCCTGGCATGGGCAGTGTGTCTTTTGCTCGAAATTGGGTGTGGCCGGCGAGTGCAGCCAGGGGCACAAGCAGCCCCGGCACATCCCGAGAATCGATCGTCGGCGCCTGGCCCGGCCCGTCCGCCCGTCGACCTCTCGGGCTATCGCGTGTCGTATGATCTTACGGCCAATCGTGTGCACGCGCTTGAGCATCGAGACGGCCGTCTGGTGATCGCTGCTGGCGGCCTCGGGTTTCTCAAGTTCATCGACGGTGGCTGGAAAGGTTCGTGGCTTCCCTTGCAGAAGGACGGCGCAACCCCGGTGGCGTTGGTGGCCGGGACTTCGGCTGCCTTTTCCTTCCCGGTGGACGCGGACGGCGACGGCGTGTTGGCCCCGGGCCGGTCCGAGTTACAGTTGACCCTGACCATGCGCTCGCTCGTCCCCAAGCAGCGCCTGTCGGTGTTCGTCAATGAGAAGCCGGTGGCAACCCTGGACGTGGCGCAAGCCTTGCAGTCCTACGACGTGGCTTTCCCGGCCGCGACCTTGAACCCGGGCGACAACCGCATCCGCCTGACCTTCCGCTCGGCGGGCGCCGTCGCAGGGGGCAAGCGGGCCGCTGCAGCCATCGCCGCCATCGAGATCGGCGCGGCCAGACCTACGGGTCCCAAGCCGGCGGGGGATCAAGCAACTGAGCTGCCTTCCTCGCTGAGCGTGACCGAGGTGGGCTTCGGTGGCGCTTCTCGCCGGGCGCTGGCGATGCCAGCGAACTCGCGGCTGTCCTTCTATGTGCAGGTGCCTGCCCAGGCCAAGCTCGCCCTGGCCTACGGCTCGCGTGCGCCGTCGGCTTCCCTGGCGGTGCGGGTGGCCCGCGACGGTGCGGCGCTGGCCACGCTCTACGAGGGGCCGGCGAGCGGGCGCTGGAGCGAGGGGGCGTGGGATCTGACACCCTTTGCCGGCCAAGCGGTGCGCCTCGATCTTTGCGCGCGTGGGGGCGGTGTGGATTGGGCCGAGCCGCGTCTGGTTGTGCGGGCCGCACCACCAGCAGTCGCAAGCCAACACAAGTTCAGCCACATCTATGTCTGGATGATCGACACCCTGCGGGCCGACAAGGTGCACATCTTCAATCCCAAGACCAATGTGTTGACGCCCAACTACGATGCCTTCGCCGCCGACGCCGCGCGCTTCACCTGGGCACAAGTGCCAGGCACATGGTCGCTGCCCTCACAGGCGTCGATGCTTACCGGGGTCTACCCGCGCGTGCACAAGGCCACCGTGCACGAGTCCAAGATTTCGCGCGATGTGCCCTTTGTGGCCGAGCAATTCAAGAAGGCCGGCTTCCGCACGGCCATGTTCTCCGCCAACGGCTACGTGTCGTCCAAGTGGGGATTCGATCGGGGTTGGGACGAGAACCGCAACCTCATCCGCGAGAATCTGCCCAACAACGCCGAAAATCTGTGGACCATAGCCAAGAAGTGGATCATGCCCGGCAAGGCCAAGCCGCAGTTCGTGTACCTGGCGGTAATCGAGCCGCATGTCATCTACAACCCGCGCAAGGAGTTTCTGGCCAAGTACTGGACCAAGCCGTATACCGGCCCCATCAAGCCGGTGCTCACCGGCATCCAACTCGGCAAGATCAAACAGGGAACCTTGAAGGTCAACGACACCGACAAGGCGTACCTCGAAGCGCTGCACAACGCAGAGATCACACAAAGCGACACAGCTTTCGGGGCTTTCATCCAAGATTTGAAGACCGCGGGGCTCTATGACACGTCCGTGGTCATAGTGATTTCCGATCACGGCGACGAGTTTTGGGACCACGGCGATTGCGGCCATGCCCAGGGCGCGCACCAGGAACTGGTGCATGTGCCACTCATCATCCGTGCCCCTGGTCTGTTGCCGGCGGGCCGCGTGATCGAGACCGACGTGGAGGCCATGGATCTCAGCCCGACACTGCTGGAACTGGCCGGCCTGCCCGTTCCGGACAGCATGCAGGGGCGGTCACTTATTCCGCTAGCGTTCGACGAGACGGGCGGCGGCCCGGCCGCGGGCCTGACCCAGATCGAAGCCGTGTCGCGCGGGCTCAAGACCGGTCGCTATCGTCTGATCCATTCCGGCGTGGCGCGCATGGAGCTTTTCGACGAGTTGGATGATCCACGCGAACAGCGCGAGCTTTCTGGCCAACGTCCCATCGCGCTTCGCCAGATGCGCAACATCTTCGGCCTCCTGGTCTTCTTCGAGAATCGCTGGAAGAAACAGAGTTGGGGCAATGCGGCTAACGTCGGGGAGGAGTTCTATCGCGCTGCGGAGGGTAGATAGAAAGAGTGGCTGTCGGGGGCGTGACAGGGCTGGGATTTTGAGGGAGGATACGCGCCGAGGAAGTAAACTATGCAAGCTCTCTTGGCCAATCTGCGGATTCAGCGGTCGTCGAAACTGGTCTTGGCGGCAGGCCTGGTTGGCCTAGCCATGGTGGCGGGCGGCTGTTTTCGGTCGGCCATGCTGCCTGTGGGCGACTGCCCTGACACGGATCCGGAGTGCCAGTCGGGCAGCGATGCGGGCTCCCACGCTGGTGCGAGCGGAGGCAGGGACGGTGGGTCGGTGGGTGGAACCGGCGGCGGGCGAGTAGGCGGCACTGGCGGCGGAGTGGGAGGAACTGGCGGTCGGGTAACCGGCGGCACTGGCGGCGGCGGAGTGGGCGGAACCGGCGGTCGGGTAACCGGCGGCACCGGCGGTGGGGGAGTGGGAGGCACGGGTGGGCGGGCAACCGGCGGAGCCGGGGGCGGGGTACAGTGCGCTACGCGCGAGATCTGTGACAACGGGGTGGATGACGACTGCAACGGCCTCACCGACTGCTTAGATCCGGCCTGCAAGAGCCTGCCGGTCTGCATCGACAAGAAGACGGAGATTTGCAACAACGGGATCGACGACAATGGCAACGGATTGATCGATTGCAAGGATCCCCAATGCTATGGCGATCCGGCCTGCTTCGTGCCGGGCCACGAGATCTGCAACAACGGCATCGACGACAACGACAACGGTCTGGTGGACTGCCAGGATCCAGAGTGCATCCTGGATCCCACCTGTCTCCCCCATCCGGGAACCGAGATTTGCGACAACGGCATCGACGACAACGGGGACGGCCTCACGGACTGCGCCGATCCCCAGTGCAAGACTTTCGCTGCCTGCTTGAGCGCGGCTTGCAGGGCCGACGTGGATTTTGGCGCCATCGCCAGTGCGGGCGCCTCGGTCACGCGCACCATGTCCACCGTGGGCGCCAGCGCGAGCTATAGCACCTGCGCCCCGCCTGGCGGCGTGGCCCGCGTGGGCAGCTTCAGCCTGCCCGCGGTTGCCGACGTGAAACTCGACTTCTCGCAGGTCGCGGGTGCCGCGCACGTGGTTGCGGTTTTTCACGCTGGGGTGGGCCAGGCCTGCGACCAGAACCTGGTCGACTGCATCCGCGTGGGGCAGGACGCCAAGGCCACTCACACGTTCAACGGCCTCGCCGCCGGCAACTACTGGATAATAGTGCAGTCGTTCACCGGGACGACGGGCTTGACCACGGTCACCCTGTCAACCAGCAAGACCACAACTGCCGAGATCTGCAACAACGGCATAGACGATGATGGTGACGGCGCTATCGACTGTGCGGATCTGGACTGCGTCAACGCTCCCAACTGCCGGCCCTGCATTCCCGATATCAATCTCGGTGATATCGTGGTCGGCGATCCACCAAAGACCACGGTAGTGGATACCACCACCGGCAGCGATCGCTACCACCCGAGCTGCGCCGGCACCTCCACCGGCAAGGACATCGTGGTCAAGTTTACCTTCAAAGCAACCGCGGGGTTCCTGCTAAACATAACGCAGGTCTCGGGAGATCACGCCTACGGCATCTACGCCATGCCACCGGCAGGGGACGCCTGCGACGCGGATGAGGGTGGCTGCTCCTACCTTGGCGGGCGGCGGAGCGTGGAGGCGAGTTGGTGGCCCCTGGCTGCGG
Organism: Myxococcales bacterium; assembly: GCA_003158455.1. Taxonomy (GTDB): domain Bacteria; phylum Myxococcota_A; class Polyangia; order Fen-1088; family Fen-1088; genus Fen-1137. Next base: position 13,015 of record PMJO01000364.1, read on the forward strand.
GGGACTATCTCCTTATCTTCAAGCCCATCGCTGCCGGGAAAGAGGGTGTCATCAACCTGACCCTGTCGGCCTTTGCCGACCGCGGCGTCGAGATCTGCGACAACGGGATCGATGATGACGGCAACGGCCTCATCGACTGTGATGACCCCGCTTGTGCGACCGCTGCCAGCTGCGAGGCCCCGCAGTGCATGCGCGACGGTGACCTGGGGGACATCGATATCGGCACGAGCAAGACGTTGAAAGTGGACTTGACCGGCGCAACCCGAACCTTCACCACCGAATGTGGCAAGGGCGACGGGCATGGTCGCGTCTATCGGCTGAACCTCCTGCACCCGATGTCCCTGGGGGTCGTCTGCACGGAAACCGGCAGTGAAGTCTTGCAAATCGACGCCCAGGTAAACCCGCTTGACGCGTGCGACGCCAATGTCGTCGACTGTGTGGATCCCACCATTCAACCCTTTGGCTGCAATTTCGCTATCCCCGACTTGCAGCCAGGCGTCTACAACTTCGTGGTGCAAGCCTTCACCAGTGGAACCGAAGGCACCGTGAACCTCTCCCTGACCGGCATCAGCCAGACCATTCTGGAGATCTGCAACAACGGAATCGACGACGACGGCGACGGGGCCATAGACTGCTACGACCACAAGTGCGCGGGCGATCCGAGCTGTCAGACGCTGGTGTGCAAGCCAGACAAGGCGCTTGGCATACTGAAGCTTGACGGCTCGCTCACGTCAGCGACGATTCAGACATCGGGCGCTGCCGACAAGCAAACCATGACTTCCTGTGTGTCGGGCAAGGGCGGTGGCGATGGGGTGGTTGCTTTCACCTTGACCACCAAGGCCGATCTCACCATCGAATGGGCGCAGGTTGGCAATCACGCTTTGGCCGTCTACCAGGTAATCGACCCGCGCCTGCCGTGCGAGGCCAACACGCCAATCGACTGCAAGGCCACGGCGAGCGCGACTACCGGAAGCTACCAGGTCACCGGGCTTGCGCAGGGCAAATACTATCTGGTGGCGGATGCGGACAAGGCGGGCAGCGAGGGCGGCGTGATTCTGCAGATAAGCGGGTCCCCGTCGCCCTAGCGCCAATCTCAGTTCCCCGGCAGGAGGACCTGTTCATTGCGGACAGGCGCAGTCGGTGATCCCGCCGGCAAAGATGAAGCAGTGCAGACCAGATGCGCAGCCCCCGGTTGCGTCGCCGGTGGGATCACAGGGTCGCGAGCAGATGCGGAGCGACGTGCTGGTGTTGCCGCAGGAGATGCCGGGAATGCAGGAAGAGCCAGCGCCACAATCCGCATCGAGGGTACAGAACTTCCGGCAGGTCTTCATCGGCTTTGCGACGGTGGAGCAGGTCGTGAACTCGAAGCACCCCGAGCCGGGCGCGCAGTCCGTGGTGTCCGCGCAGGGGTCGCCAGGGTTGGCCTTGCCGGCGGAGAAACAGAGCTGATTCGGCTGGGAGTTCTGGTCGCAGACCAGGGCGCAGGTGTAGCCGTCGCCGCAGCTGCGCGCGGGCGCCGTCGGGTCGCAGGTGGGGGGGGTGACAATCACCCTAGTGTAGGTCACCGCCCCCAGGTTGAGCGGTTGGGGAGCACTGGTTCCTCTACCCAAAGACGCCTGCGTGACGTCGAGGGCCTCCACGTCAACCGTCACGTCGGCATTGAACGTGGGGCGAAAGCTCACCGAGAAAGTGACCGGCGTGGCGGCCGGGGTGTTGGGCTCGACGAGCCGAAGCAAAGCCGGCGCGGCGAGCGGCTTGTCAGGATAGAGGAGTTGCTCGTTGTCCAGCCCGCTGGTCACCTTGACCCGAAGCTGAGCCACGTTGTCAATCGAGGGGAGGCTGCTGTACACGGACACCAC
>PMJO01000364.1:14972-22817 GCA_003158455.1 Myxococcales bacterium
GGAAGGACAGTCGCCTCGGGCACAGGAGGGGCCGGCGCTACGGGCGGACTGCCCTGCGCGATCGCTGGGGCTGAGCCGGCCAGCAACCCGACCAGGACAAGCGTGGGTGCGGTCGGTATGGCTCTCAAGCGCGCGGGCTCCTTGGGCCTTGAGCTAACCGCTCGCGCCGTTCTTGGTCAAGGGCTTCTGGGACCGAATCCGGTGGCCGTGGCGGGATCCGGCTGCCGGCTGCCGGTTTCGACATCCGGTTCCGGATCCGGTTCCGGCCGCCGGCCACCGGGCCTTTCTAGTCGTAGTACTCGAGCCCGAGATGGGTGATCAATTCTTCGCCGCGCAGGTGGCGCAGGGTGTTCTTCAGCTTCATGAGTTGGATGAACGTGTCGTGCTCGGGGTAGAGCCCTTCGGCGGTCATGGGGCTCTTCCAGTAGAAAGACAGCCACTCCTGAATACCGTGCATGCCTGCGCGCTGGGCCAGATCCATGAACAACGCCAGGTCGAGTACGACCGGCGCAGCCAGGATGGAATCGCGGCACAGGAAATTGACCTTGATTTGCATCGGGTAGCCCATCCACCCGAAGATGTCGATGTTGTCCCAGCCTTCCTTATTGTCGCCGCGCGGGGGGTAGTAGTTGATATGCACCGAGTGGTACATTTTGCTGTAGAGGTCGGGGTACAGGTGGGGCTGCAGGATGTGCTCCAGCGCGCCCAGCTTGGACACCTCCTTGCTCTTGAACGACTCGGGGTCATCCAGCACCTCGCCGTCGCGGTTGCCTAGGATGTTGGTCGAGTACCAACCGCTGACGCCGAGCAGGCGCGCTTTGAATGCGGGTGCCAGTGAAGTCTTCATGAAAGTCTGGCCGGTCTTGAAGTCCTTTCCGCTCACGGGCACGCTGTTCTTCTTTGCCAATTCCAGCAGGGCCGGCGTGTCGACGGTCAGGTTGGGCGCGCCGTTGGCATAGGGCACGCCGCACTTCAGGGCCGCGTAGGCATAGATCTGCGAAGGTGCGATTTCTGGATCGCTGGCCGCAAGTCCCTTCTCGAACGTGGCGAGGGTGGCATGCACCGGTGCCGGCTTTCGGTAGGCCTCGGTGGAGGCACACCACACCATCACCGCGCGATCAAGCTTCTCGCGTTTGCGGAAGTCGTTGATGTCGGCCATCACCTGCTCAGCCAGGTCCATCTTGGACTTGCCCTGCTTGAAGTGCGTGGCGGTCAACCGCTTGACGAATCTTTGTTCGAACACGGCGGTCATGGGCCGAATGCCCGAAAGAAAATCCTTGAACTCCGCCAGGTGCTCCTTGGAGAGCACGCCTGCCTTGCTGGCCGCCTGGTAGGCATCGTCGGGAAAGAGATCCCAACCGCCAAAGACGACGTCTTCAAGACGCGCGATTGGTACGAGTTCCTTGATGAGGGGCGATCGGTTGTCCGTGCGCTTGCCCAGCCGCACGGTTCCCATCTGCGTGAGCGATCCGATGGGTTTGGAGACACCGCGGCGAATGGCCTCGACGCCAGCCATGAAGGTCGTGGCAACGGCGCCCATGCCGGGCATCATGATGCCCAGCTTGCCGCTAGCAGGCTTGATTTCGACCGTGGGTCCGGACTTGGTGAATGGCATGCGAGAGATTCTCCTTTGCTGCGATCTCCTGTCTAGCAAGCGGCAGGCCGAACTACGACCCTAAGAAAATCGCATCATTTGCCCCACAGGTGTTGGGAATGTGGTAAGAAGTTGCCGCTTTCAACACCACACGCTGACCGAGTGGGCCGCGCGTGCCGACCCGGACGGAAACGTCCTGGCGGTCTTCGGCCTTCGACGACGTCAGCGGCGGACAACAACGCGAAAGGAAAACATGGACACGACCGACGCCAGCCAGGCGGCCGCGCCTGCGGCCCCGCCATCAACTCCCGAAGCCCAGAACCCGATGGCGGCCATCGACACGCCGCTCAGCATGCGCGACATGATGGAGGCAGGAGTTCACTTCGGTCACCAGACCAAGCGCTGGAACCCCAAGATGAAGCCGTTCATCTTCGGCGCCCGCAACGGCATCCACATCATCGACCTGCAGTATTCGGTGAAAGCCTTCCGGCGCGCCTTCGACTTTCTGGTCAAGACGGTGGCGGACGGCAAGCCGGTGCTGTTCGTGGGTACCAAGAAGCAGGCGCAGGACGTAGTTCGCGACGAAGCACAGCGCTCCGGCCAGTTCTACGTCACCAACCGCTGGCTAGGCGGCACCCTGACCAACTTTCACACCGTCAAGGCCTCCATCGAGCGCTTGCAGGCCATCGAAAAGATGGGTACCGACGGTACCTTCGAGCGTCTGACCAAGAAAGAGGTCATCACCATCACGCGCGAGCAGGAGAAGCTGGAAAAGGCGCTGGGTGGCATCAAGGCCATGGGCGAGTTGCCCGGTGCTGTGTTCATCGTCGACGTGGTCAAGGAACACATCGCGGTGAGTGAGGCGCGCAAGCTGGAGATCCCCATCGTGGCCATGGTCGACAGCAACTGCGATCCTGACTTGATCGAGTACGCCATTCCCGGCAACGATGACGCCATTCGGGCTATCCGTCTGTTCGCCAACAAGGTGGCTGATGCCTGCATCCTCGGTCAGAAGCTAGCGCGCGAGCGGGCCACGGCGGCGCACGCGCAGGGCGAGGGCGAAGGCGAGGTGCAGACCATCCGGGTGTCATCCGGTGGTGAGGGACCCCGGGTTGAGGTCGTGTCGCGCCGGCGTGGCGACATGCCCGCGCCAGAAGCAGCCGCGTCCCCCGAGGACGAGGGCGAGAAGTAGTTCCCGGTTTTTGCAGGCAGCAGGAGACGATTGCGATGAGCGAGATTTCTACCCAGATGATCAAGGACCTGCGCGAGCGCACCCAGGCCGGTATGTCGGATTGCAAGAAGGCCCTGCAGGAGTGCGGCGGCGACATGGAGAAGGCGGTCGAGTACTTGCGCAAGAAGGGCGTAGCTCAGGCGGCCAAGAAGGCCACACGGATTGCGGCCGAGGGCGTGGTAGCCGGCTACATGCACGGATCGCGCATCGGCGTTCTTGTCGAGGTCAATTGCGAGACGGACTTTGTCTCACGCAATGCCGATTTCCAGAGCTTCGCGCGCGAGGTCGCCATGCAGGTGGCGGCCATGAGCCCGCAGTACGTGTCGCAGGATGAGATTCCGGCGGCGGTCATCGAGCAAGAGCGCTCCATTCGCCTGGAGTTGGCGCGCAAGCAGAACAAGCCCGAGGCGGTGCTGCAGAAGATCGTCGAAGGCCAAATGGCGAAGTGGTTTAAGGAAGTCTGCCTGCTCGACCAGGTCTGGATGAGGGATAGCGAGGGCAAGAAGGACATCCGCAGCCTGCTCACCGACCTCATTGGAAAAATCGGCGAGAATATCAAAATCCGGCGCTTCGTGCGCTACGAGGTGGGCGAGGGTCTGGCCAAGCGCACCGACGATTTCGTCGACGAGGTGAAGCGCCAGGCCGGCCAGTCCTAGCAGGGCCGACGTGGACTCCGGGAAGGGAAAACGCAGGGCTGGGGCCAAGCGACCGGGCTCCGCGGATCTGCCTGCCAGTGTGAGGCCGCCCGGGGCGGCGCTGCCCGCGGGGTCGGCGCTGGCGGCCGAGCGCCCGGCTCGCCCGCCCCTGGCCCCCGGGGTCAAGTACCGGCGCATTCTGCTCAAGCTGTCGGGCGAAGCGCTGATGGGCGCCAAGGGTGCGGGGATCGATCCCGCGGTGCTCGCCCAGATCGCCGACGAGCTCATCGACGTTCATAGTCTTGGCGTCGAGATGGCCTTGGTCATCGGGGGTGGAAACATATTTCGGGGCGTGGCGGCCAGCACCACCGGCATGGACCGGGCCAGCGCCGACTACATGGGCATGCTTGCCACTCTGATCAATGCCTTGGCCCTGCAGGATGCGCTGGAATCGCGGGGGGCCAAGACGCGGGTGCTTTCCGCGCTGGAAGTGCAGAAGGTGGCCGAGCCCTACATCCGTCGGCGCGCCATCCGGCACCTTGAGAAGGGTCGCCTGGTGATTTTCGGCGCGGGCACGGGCAACCCGTTCTTCACCACTGACACTGCTGCTTCCTTGCGAGCGATGGAGATCGGGGCTGACATCGTGATGAAGGCCACCCGGGTCGACGGCGTGTACGACAAGGATCCACAGAAATTCCCGGACGCGCGCCTTTTCCGGCGCCTGTCCTATCTTGATGTGCTCAATCGGAATCTGGCGGTCATGGATTCCACGGCCATCTCGTTGTGCCATGACAACAAGCTGCCCATTCTGGTTTTCAACATGACCAAGCCGGGCAACGTCCGGCGGGTCGTGCTCGGCGAGCCGCTTGGCACCCTCGTGGTCGAGGACCGGCGCGAACCGCGCACCAACTACACCGGCAGTTTGCCGGTGGTGGAGGAGGAGCGTTCCCATGGTAAGTGACGTTCTCAAAGATCTGCAGGCGAACTTGGACAAAGGGATCGACGCGCTCAAGAAGGATCTGGGCAAGGTGCGCACCGGGCGGGCCAACGTGGCCATCCTCGACGGGCTGCGGGTCGACTACTACGGCACGCCCACCCCGCTCAACCAAGTCTCGTCGGTGAGCGCGCCCGACCCGCGCCTCATCACCGTCAAGCCCTGGGAGAAGTCGCTCATCCCCGAAATCGAGAAGGTGATCCGTTCATCGTCGCTCGGCCTCAACCCGTCTTCCGACGGCGAAATCGTGCGCCTGCCCATGCCGCCGCTCACCGAGGAACGCCGCCGCGACCTAGTCAAGATGGTCAAGAAGATGGCCGAGGAGTCCAAGGTGGCCCTGCGCAACGCCCGCCGCGACGCCAATGAGATGCTGAAGGAATTCCTCAAGGACAAGGACATAACCGAGGACGAGGAGAAGGCGGGCTTGAAGAAGGTTCAGGAGGCCACCGACGGGGCGGTGACCAAGGTGGATGACCTGGTCGCGCGAAAAGAGAAGGAGATAATGGAGATCTAGCGCCAGCCCCGGCTGGTGCGACGAATCGTCTCACACCCGTTTGGTTGCGGCCGTCAGGCTGCGATGTGTTCTCAGTCGGCCTCCAACTTCTGTTTGGCCGGGGCGATACCGAGGGGGGCTTCGCGGTCAAAAGTCACGCGGGCGATGTCCACCTGGTTCATGGCGAAGCGTAGGGTCGTCCCGCTGCCGTGCAGGAGGCCCTCGCGCTGAAACAGATGGTAGGTGCGCATGCCTTCCCGTGCCGGAGGATCGCCCTGGGAAACTTTCCCGGGAACGCCGCTCACGATGAGTATTCGCTCGCCTGGCTGGAGAAGGAAGCCCGGGTCGATCTGACCCATCACCGAGCCACGCTTGCCCGGCGCGCTTACGATGACCTGCAGACCGGCCGTGCTCACCGGCGAAGCGCCTGTGTTGGCGAGGATGAACCACTCCTGGTTGACGCGCTTCTTGTCAGGGGCGGCGTGGATTTCTTCGAAGACGAGAGGCATGGCCGATAGTTTATATTCGGGTCACCCAGGAGGGTAAATGGCCAAGACTGAAATTCGCGTAATTTACGGCGACACCGATCAGATGGGCGTCGTCTACTACGGCAACTACCTGCGTTTTTTCGAGGCGGCGCGTAGTGACTTCCTGCGTGAGAAGGGTGCGCGCTGGCGCGACGTGGAAAGCACGCATGGCGTCTATTTGCCGGTCGCCGAAGCCAAGGTCAACTACAAACGGCCCGCCTTCTACGACGACGTGTTGGTCGTCGAAACCAAGCTGGCCGAGCTGGGGCGCGCGTCCCTGCGCTTCGAATACCGGGTGTTGCGCGGCGACGACCTGCTAGCCACCGGCCACACCGTGCACGCCTGCGTGGACAAGCAGGGCGATATCCGGGAGTTTCCTGCTGCGCTCTCCGAGCGCCTGCGCCCCTGATGCTAAAGGCTCGTCAGAGAATAGATGCTACGAGTTGGGCGACGAGGCGCCCGGCTGGCGAGGCGCGAGGAGGAGGAATACTCGACGTATTGCGACGACGAGCAACGACGCCAGCCGGGATGGATCGGCGTCCAAATCGTTGCAGATATTCTCTGACGAGCCCGTCGGTTCGGATGCCTCCGTGCTACAGTAGGAACGCATGCCGAGAGTGAATGTTGACATTCCCCACCGCCTATCTCGCGACGAGGCTCGCACCCGCATCATGGGAGCCACATCCCACCTGGAGCGGGAATACAGCGCAACCTGCCGTTGGGATGGTGAAACGCGGCTGATCGTCACCCGCAAGGGGCTGAGGGCCGCTCTGGAGGTGGAGGAGACCCAGGTTCGGGTCGCGCTTGACCTGGGGTTTCTCCTGGGGGCGTTGGGGGGGAGTATTCGGGCCGGGATCGTCCGCCAGCTTACCGGGTTGCTTTCCTAGATCTTCCCAAAGCGCGGCCTGAGATTCGCTGACGCAATCGGCCATGTGGGTGACGAGGCTTCCTCTCAGCAAGTCAAGCTTGAGGTAGTGGCCGTGGCCAAATCGGCCTGGGCGGCCAGGGTGGCGTTCACGGTTGAATCGCGCCTCTTTACCAGAGATCCGCCCGCTGATATATAGGGGCCGGTGCCCCGCGAACGCTCGTTGTGTTGGCCGCAGGACCCGCCTGCTTCGTACCCGACGGAGAAACGCATGGATTTTCGCAAGTACATGTTCGGTCTCGCACTCACGACAGCTTTGCTCGGCGTCGCCTCGCCGGCGCGGGCGCAGCTCAAGACTGGTCCGATCGATCTCCAGATATTCCGGCCGGCCGCCGATTCGAAGGGCTATTTCACCCTGAACGGCGCCCAGGTGCTGGCGCCGCTCGACGTTTCCTTCGGGCTGATCACCACCATCGCGTGGAAACCACTGCAACTGAAGGGGGTCGCGAATGACGATCATTCGATCAGTTCGGCCGTGACGGTCAACAACCTGATCACCACCACTCTGCAGGGGGCCATCGGTATCGTCCAAGGCGACCATTTGGGCTTACAGATCGGCCTGCAGTTGCCAATTGTCGTGCTCTCGGGCGACGCCACCCCGACCGACATTCGGGACCCCAACGTAATCAATGACGACAGACAGTATCAGATGGGTCCGCAGGGGATCGGGGATCTGGTCATTCAACCCAAGATTCGCTTCATCAATCCCAGCCGAAAGAAGATCGGCGTCAGCCTGCTTCCCAGCATGGTTTTGCCCACAGGCGACAAGAACAGTTTCATGGGCGAAAATCAGTTCATCTTCCAACCTTCGGTGGTGGTGGACGCCAACTGGGGCCGCTATGGGCTGCTGCGAACCGCGATCAACGTCGGCGCCAGGATTCGCACGAAGGGCGCGTCGACTTTCATAGACAACACCGACTACTTTCCGCGGTCCACTACAACGAACTGGAATGCCGCCGCCACCCCCCCCTCGGGGACCAATGTGCCGACCAACACGGGCCAGGGCATCAAGGTCGGCAACGAGATCTTGGCTGGTCTCGGCGCGGCATGGGGCCTGGTGCCGTTCCGCTTTGATCTCGTGGGCGAGGTCTACGGCTTCTGGGGACTCAACTCGAAGCAGATCCACCCGGACAATAGCGAATCGGCCATGAAGCCGGGCGGCGAGGCGGTCGTGGGCATCAAGCTGTACTTGGCCTCGAATTCGTTTTTCGAGGCCGGTGGCGGCTACCAGATCATGCCCAGCTCATACGGGGCGGCCAAGGGCCGGCTGTTCTTGGGCTTCATCTTCGAGCCTGGCATAGGCGATCGGGACGGCGACGGCATCAAGGACGATGTGGACAAGTGCCCCGACGATCCAGAGGACTACGACGGCTTCGAGGATGAGGATGGTTGTCCCGATCCGGACAATGACAAGGATGGCATCCCGGATGAGCTGGATAGCTGCCC
>PMJO01000166.1 GCA_003158455.1 Myxococcales bacterium
AGGCGAGCTTGGCATCCAAGTAGATCTGGGTGGTCTCGACGGATTCGTGACCCAGCCAAATGGCGATGAGTGCGCGGTCCACCCCAGCTTGGAGCAGTTCCATCGCGGCAGTGTGTCTGAGTACATGCGGAGTCACTCGCTTTGTGGCGAGTGAAGGACATCCCTTTTGGGCTGCGGTGAAATGCCGCGTAACCAACGACTGGGCGGCGTCGGCACTGAGGCGTCCACCACGCGCACTCGGGAATAGGAATGCGGAGCGGTCCGGGCCATGTCGCTTAATCCAGGCGGCCACGGCTCGGGCCGTCGGCTTGGTCAGAGGCGTGGCCCTCTCTTTCCGTCCTTTGCCCACGCAACGGACATGCGCACCGGAGCCGAGCGCCACATCTTGTTGACGCAAGCCGGTCAACTCGGACAGACGCAGCCCAGTTTGCACGGCCAGCAGGAGGAATGCGTGGTCGCGTTGGCCGATCCAGGTCTGGCACGAAGGGGCGGCCACCAACGCCTCGATTTCCGGTCGGACCAAGAAGTCAATGAGCGGTCGTGTATGGCGTTTACTGGGAATGGACAACACGCGTTGAATGAGAGCCGAATGCTCCGGAGCCTCCAGCGCGGCATAGCGGAAAAAGGACCGGATCGCTGCCAGTCGGAGGTTGCGACTGCGTGCGCTGTTGGCCCGCTTGTTTTCCAATTCGTTCAGAAAGGAAGTGATCAAGGGGGCGCCAAGATCCGCGAAAGCAAGTTTTGACGGCGGACGTTTCAGGCGCTTTTCGGCAAAGCTCAGAAACAAGCGGAATGTATCCCGGTAGGAGCCGATGGTATGCGGGCTGGCCTGGCGCTGAGCCATCAAACGCTGTGTGAAGAAGCCTTCGAGCAGCAAGGGGAGATTGGCGGGGGATTTCATCGGATACCTTTCCATCGGCGTTCCAGACGCTGGCCAGCCGCCCGCATCAGTTCGGGCGTGCTACTCAGATACCAATAAGTGCCACTGACGTGGGTGTGACCGAGGTATGTCGCCAGGACCGGCAGCAACCGGTCGGGCTGTTCGCCCTGGCGATACCACCGCAGCAAGGTCTCGACAGCAAATCGGTGGCGCAGATCGTGCAAACGCGGGCCGCGACGAGCGTTCGGCGCTCGAAGTCCAATTTGGCGCGAGATCGTTAAGAATACCCGATTGACATGAGTCACCGACATCGGAGTGCCGCGGCTGGTGACAAAGAGGTACGCCAACTCGGGTGGCGAAGGCAATTGGGCGAAGAAGCGGTCGCGGTGCCGCACGAAGGTGGCCAGCGCTTTTACTGCGGTCGCGTGCAGAGGCACCAAACGCGATTTGCCGAACTTCGCGCGATGGATGGTGAGCACTCCGGCGTTCCAATCGATGTCTCCCGGACGAAGATTCAGTGCTTCGCCCACACGCATGCCCGTTACCGCCAAGAGGCCAAAGAGGCAGTAAAAGGTCTGCGCCTGGAAGTGCTTCCACCGCTTACCGGGAAACCGATTCCATGAAGGGTACGCTCTGGCGCCCGCCAGCAGGCGCCGGATCTCATCCTCTGAATACAAGTAGGGATGCGCCCGTTTGGAACCACTGGGCAACAACCCCAACGGGGGAATCTCCATGGTCGGATCGGTCGCCGCAAGATGGCGGGCAAACCCGCGGACCACTGAGAGGCGATGGGCTTTGGTTCTGGGGTCTAACTCCGATGCTTCCATTGCGAACTCCAGGGCCAAAGCGGTGGTGATCCGCGCGGTCCGCTTGCCCTCCAGAAATGCGAGGAACTGTCGTAGGCGGGTCTCGGTGCGTCCGAGCTTGAACCCCAGCGATCGGCGCAGTGTGAGGTAATGAGCCATGGCTTTTCCGAGCTTGCTCACAGTCCACCTCCTGGCCAAGGGACGGCCAACCGACGTAGCGCATCAAGATCGACCTTCGCATAGATAGCCGTGGTATCTGCATCCTTGTGACGCAGCACTTGACCAATTTCATCCAAGGAAGCTCCTCGCCGGAGCATCGCGGTTGCCAGACTGTGACGGAAAAGATGGGCTCCTTTCCGCACCGATTCGACACCAGCCCTTTGGATGGCGCTCCGGGTCAAACTCGATATGACGGATTGGTCCGCGAGGCGCTGATAGGGCGCAGCCGTACGGACGAAGACGTTTCGGCAGGAGCAGCGGGGGCGGTCCAGCCGGAGATAGCGCGAGATCGCTTTGCCGACATCACTGGGTAGCGGCAAGCGTGCCCAGCCGTTCCCCTTCTTCGAGCGAATGGTGAGTTGGCCGTTGTCCCAATCGATGTCCTCCAGTTGCAGCGTGACCACCTCGCCAGCACGAAGGCCAAGCCGCGCGAGCAAGAGCAATATCGCATAGTCCCGCCGGCCGACAATCGTCGTCAGATCGCAGCTATCAAGAACTGCTTGCACTGCTTCAGCGGGCAGGTGTTTCGGCAAATCGCTTCTTGGCCAACTGGCCACGGAGGGAACTGCGGCGGCCAGATCCGTGGTGATATCGCCGCGATAGCGCAAAAACCGTAAGAACGACCGCAGCGCCGTGACCACCTGCAGGATGTATCCGCGGCCGTGCCGGCCTGCTTCCCGTTGGACAAAGGCGATGACATCCCGCGCCCGCAAGCGCTCCCCTCTCACCGCGCCTGCACCGAACCGCTGAGCCACAAATCGGTCAATATGCCGGCCGTAGTTCACCACAGTCCAATCCGAGCAGCCCCGCTCCTCTGTCAAATATCGGCGGTATCGTGCAGCCAGGGCTTGTGCCGGAGTCAGCGGAACCGTTTCTGCCTGCGGGGCGGCACAAGTCTCCCGCAAGATGCAGAGCATTCGGAGCAAAGACTGTCGTTCCCCCTCACGCCAGGTGCGTTGGCGAAAGAGTCGCCGCAGAAAGGCGTCGATAGCCCTCTCGTTTACATCGCGAAGCCCGCGACCCGTCCGAACAAGCCACCGGTTAAAGTCAGCCAGAAGGCAAAGATGCCTCCGAATCGTCTTGAGCTTGTACCCGTGCTCGTGGACGCGTGCGAGGTACATCGGAATATGCGGAGCCAGCGGCCCGGAATCCAAGCCCTGGACAGTTTTGAGTTTGGTGAGCAGTGTTTTCATGCGCGCCGATTATAGCGGCGCAGCACTGGATTATGCCGCCTCGAAAACGCCAGCGGACCCGTTTGAATTGGGTGACGCAGACTCGATGCGGCATAATCCGGCAGGCGGCATAATGCCAATTATGCCGAGGCCGGCATAACCGGAAATACCTGTGTCACGCACGGAGAACACGAGTTCACACCGATATTCGGCGGCACCGGGCTGGGCTTGGCTATAGTCAAGCATGTGATCCAGCGCCATGGCGGCGCGCTGGAGATCGACAGCGAACTGGGTCAAGGCT
>PMJO01000120.1 GCA_003158455.1 Myxococcales bacterium
TCGGCGGGCGAGCCGTCGTCGCCGACGAAGGACACCCGCCCAGTGTCGATAGTACGGGCGGGTGTGTCGCGGATGCGGCGGGCCGCCTCGCCCAAATCGTCGTCTAGATCCAAAGTGCGGCGGAAGTCGCCACCGGTGCCGCGCNNGCCGCGCGGGATGATGCCAAGCTCAGATGTACCGCCGGCGGCGAGAATGCCATCAGCCACCTCGGAAATGGTCCCGTCGCCGCCCATTGCCACGATGAGGCCACGCCCGGCGGCAGTTTCCTCGTGGGCGATGCGCCGGCCGTCACCCTTGGCCTCGGTGAAGCGCACGTCGACCGGGCCCAGCCCATCGCTGAGCGGGCCGACCAGAGCAGCCCAGCGGCGTTGGCTGAGCCCGCCCCCGGAACGGGGATTTACGATCACGACCGGTCGTTGCACAGGCGCCCAGGTTAGCACGAAGCCGATGGGGCAAGTGATCGGCCTACCAAAGGATAGTCCCCGTGCTGCCTTTCGCGGTCGGGCGAGCTGGTCCTTGCCAGCCGAACCTGTTCAGACTAGCTTCCAACTCGGCTGGCCTTGCGGCCAGGGAGGAGATCGCGATGAATCGGGGAACCTTGGCACTGGCTCTTGCCTTTTGCGCGGGTGTCCTTGCCTGCAGTAGCGGCACCGGCAACAACGGCACCGGCAACACTGGCGGACTAGTGGGCAGTGGCGGGCTGGTGGACACGGGTGGGGCGCTGGACACAGGTGGGGTGCTGGGCACGGGTGGGATCGTGGGCGCGGGTGGGGGCGGCAGCCAGGCCACGAGCTGCGGTACCTGCCCAGCCGGTTTGGTCTGCGAACGCTATCCGCCGGCCACCTGCGCCGATCCAAACTGGGACCAATGGCCGCTGCCGAACAGTCAAGTAGACGTGGCTGCGAGCGCGCCAAATCCTGAGAGCTACACCGACAACGGGGATGGCACGGTCACGGACAACGTCACAGGGATCATGTGGCAGCAAGCGGTGCCAGCGAGCAGGTATAGCTGGGCCGATGCGGTCGCCTACTGCCCGACGCTGACCCTCGCCGGTCACAGCGACTGGCGCCTCCCGTCGATTATCGAGCTTCTGTCAATCGTGGACTACGGACACCCCATAAGCATAAACCCCACGTATTTCCCCTCGACAGTCGCATCCGGCTTCTCTGAGTTCTGGTCTTCGTCTCCGGTGGCCGGCTCGCCGTCATACGCGTGGTACGTCGACTTTACCGGAGGCGGCTCGAGCTACTTCGACAATTTCATGTCCTACCCCGTCCGCTGCGTGCGCTGAGGACGGGCATTTTGACTTCTTGACACTTGATCTTCGAACGTCCGGCGGCTCGCGAATCCGAACAGGAGCACCCCAAATGAAAGCCTCAATCCTCCGTTGTCTCGGCGCGCTTGCCATCATAATGGTTAGCTCGCCAAGGTCAGTCGACGCTGCCGCCCCGGCCGGGCACTACGTGGTAACGGTCGGCAGCGGCGCTGGCAACGGCACGGTCTACGACACCAAAAGCAAACTGACCTGGCAACAGACGGCATCGTCGACGACGTATACTTGGGCCGAGGCCAAGACCTACTGTGCCGGCGTGGGCGCGAGTTTGGGAGGCACGGGCTGGCGCGTTCCGACGATCAAGGAATTGCTGTCCATTGTTGACTTCTCACAAACGGGCGCGCCTATGATTGACCCGAACGCCTTTCCCTCGACCCCTTCGGAGCTGTTCTGGTCATCCTCTCCGTTGGCCGGCTCGTCGTCCAGCGCGTGGTACGTCGACTTCAACGACGGTAGCTCGAGCGCCTACGACGACGTTACCGATGCCTACAATGTCCGTTGCGTGCGCTGAGGACGGGCATTTTGACTCTTTGACCGTTCGACTCTTTCCGCCTGGTGTACGAAGAGTCATGGCCTGGCAACAGGCGGTTGCCCACGCGACCTGCGTGCGGTAGGCATTGGGCGTACGCACGCTGCTAAAGAAGCGTCTCCTTCCGGGCCGGTCGGCAAGATCGAGTACACTACCCACCCTATGGCTCACCAGTACATCTTCACCATGCAGGACCTGCGGCGGGTGCATCCGCCGAACAAGGAAGTTCTCAAGGGCATCTACCTTTCGTTCTTTCCGGGCGCCAAGATTGGCGTCATCGGGGGCAACGGCGCGGGCAAGTCCACCCTCCTGCGCATCATGGCCGGCGAGGACAAGGATTTCTTTGGCGAGGCACGCCCAGCCGACGGCATCAAGATCGGGTATCTGCCGCAAGAACCGCGGCTCGATGCAAGCAAGACGGTGCTCGGCAACGTCGAAGAGGCGGTGGCGCCGGTGAAGAAGCTGTTGTTGCGTTTCGACGAGGTCAACCTGCGCCTGGGCGCGGACATCACGCCCGACGAAATGGAGAAGCTGCTGGAAGAGCAGGCCAAGTTGCAGGACGCCATCGACGCGGCCAAGGGCTGGGATATCGATCGCACGCTGGAGATCGCCATGGATGCCTTGCGCTTGCCGGCGCCGGATGCGGACGTCAACAAGCTGTCGGGGGGCGAGCGGCGGCGGGTGGCCCTGTGCAAGGTTCTCTTGCAGCGGCCGGATCTGCTGCTGCTCGACGAGCC
>PMJO01000226.1 GCA_003158455.1 Myxococcales bacterium
GTGGGCGCGGATGCCGTTGTCCCAGTCGGGCTTGCCCTCTTTCCCGGGTACCACCAGATAGCCGGCGATGAGGCCATAGGCCGAGAGGAATCCCGGGCCCAGCTCATCGTAGTTGACCACCCGCTGCCACAGGCCGTTGACCGTCTTGGTCTTGACCAAGGTGCGGATGGGGGTGGACTCGGGCGCGATCCAGACCGGGCCAGCCACCACGTTGCGGATCACCCGCGGCCCCACGTCGGAGCCCTTGTAGCGATAGTATTCGTAGCCGTCGGAAGCCTGTTCCGCGCGCCAGCCGCCGATGGTGGTGCGCCAGCGCGCGAGCGGGATGCGCTGTCCCTTGTACTTCACGTAGACATGGAAGCTGGGGTAGCGCTTGCGCGGCTGCGGGTGGCGCACGCCCGCTGCATCCCAAGGCAGGTCGTACCAGACCTCACCGCGATCGATCACGATGGACAGGTCCATGTTCGACCCGTAGTACTCAGGCAGGGCCGGCAAGCGAACCGCGGCGCGCAGGCGGCGGAAATCGGCAGCGCCGTGTCGCTTGTAGAAGGCCAGCGCGGCCTCGGGGCTGGTCAGGCCGAGCTGCTCGACCGCAGCCTGGGTCATCTCCTCGACCAGATTGCGCACCGGCATGGGCCGGCCGTTGGCGGCGGTATAGCTGGGCGGGCCATCCTTGCTCTCGACGCTGCCGTCCTCGACCACGCCGGTGGCTGCCACCACGCGCTCGCGCAACACGCGCAGCAGGGCCTGGTGATCGTTGGCCAGCGGCGGCCGGGCGAGAGCGTCCATGGTCTTTTGGCGCAGGTAGTTGGACTCGTAGATCATGTGCTTCTGCTGAAAGCGGCGCACCGCCAGGCGCATGGCATCGTCGTAGACGCCGGCGCTGTGCTTGCCGCCGTGCCTGAACATGCCTTCGCAGGCCAGGCGACGCTCCACCTCGGTCATGGCCAGTTTCTCCGCAGCCCGGCGCGCGACCAGCTTAACCTTGGGTTCCAGCTTGGGGTCCTTGGCCGCCAGCTCGGCCAGGGTCGGCACGTGGGCTCTTCGGCGCGCGTCTTCCAGCTCACTGCGCAGGCGCGCGATGCGTTTCTCCTCATCCTTCACTTTTTCGGGCGCCACGTAGCCCACGGTTTCCACCGCCTCCATGGCCGCCAGGTTTGCGCCCTCGTGGCAACTTTGCTTTTCGTCCTCCAGGAAGCGGGCGCGCAGCACGCCGAGCGAGGGCGGAATGCCGTAGAGCTCCAGGTAGTTTTTTTCGCCCGCGGGCAAGGGCTCGCCGTCTTCGTCAAGCGTGTCATTGGCCAGGCCGAGAAACACTCGGCGGTAGCGGTTGGGCATGCTTTGGCCGTCGGGGCCACGATGTTCTTCGAAGATATAAGGAGTCCAGTCGTCACCCAGATCGATGATGGTGTAGCCCGAGCGGGCCGCGCCGGCGGCGCTGGTCCAGCTCTCCTGGCCATCGCGAATCACCAGGGCGCGATCGTCGTCCGGCAGGAGGTTGGGGTCAGGCGGAGCAGGCGTCTTGCTGGCCGCGGCCGGAATCGCGGCCGGCGCCTGGGCTGCGGGCGCTGGCGGCTTGCTGGTAGGTGCCGCGGTCGCTGCCGACGAGGTCGTCGGGGGCGGCGGCAGTGATGCGACACCGCGAACGTCGCATCCCAACCAGAGGGTCAGAAATGCCAGGACGGTAGATTGCAGTACACCTTTCATCACGAATACGCTCGCTCAACATATGCCCCCGGCTGGGCGGCTGAGCAAGAAATCGAGTGGCGGCGGAGGGCAGGGCGGCGCTCTAGGCCTTGAGCGCCGCAGCCACGATGGCGCGCGCTTCTTCGATCACCCTGTCGAGGTGGGCCTGGCCCTTGAAGCTCTCGGCGTAGATCTTATAGATGTTCTCCGTGCCCGACGGCCGCGCTGCGAACCAGCCGTTGTGCGACGTGACCTTGAGCCCACCGATGGAGGCGCCGTTGGACGGGGCTTTGGTCAAGACCGCAGTGATGGGCTCGCCAGCCAGCGTGCTGCTCTTGACCTGCGCGGGCGAGAGTTGTCTGAGCCGGGCCTTTTCTGTCGGCGTGGCCGGCTGATCGATGCGGATGTAGATGGGATCGCCATGCACCGCCGTGATCTCGCGGTAGTGCTCGCCCGGATCCTTGCCGCTGCGAGCCGTGATCTCGGCCGCCAGCAGCGCCAGTATCAGACCGTCCTTGTCAGTGGACCAAGCGGTGCCGTCGAAGCGCAGGAAGCTGGCGCCGGCGCTTTCCTCGCCACCAAACCCGAGGGTGCCATCGAGCAGGCCATTGACGAACCACTTGAATCCGACCGGCACCTCGGCGAGCGGGCGCGGCAGCGCGGCCACCACGCGATCGATGATCGCGCTCGACACCAGGGTCTTGCCCACCGCTGCCTGCGCGGACCATCGCGGCCGGTGAGAAAAGAGGTAGCGGATAGCCACGGCCAGGTAGTGGTTGGGGTTCATCAGGCCCGAGGGCACCACGATTCCGTGCCGGTCGGCGTCGGGATCGGTGGCAAAGGCGACCTGATAGGTGCTGCGCAGGCCAACCAGTCTGGCCATGGCAAAGGGGCTGGAGCAGTCCATGCGGATCTTTCCGTCATGGTCCACGGTCATGAAAGCGAAGCGGGGATCGATGATCGGATTGACCACCTGCAGGTCGAGCTTGAAGTGCTCCGCGATGGCCTGCCAGTAGGCCACCGAGGCGCCGCCCAGCGGGTCCACGCCACACCTGATGCGCGCATCGCGGATGGCCACCATGTCCACCACATTGGCCAGATCCGCCACGTAGGGGCCGACGAAGTCATCCTCGCGGATGCTGGGCGCGGCGCGAGCCCGCTCGAAGGGAATGCGGCGGATTTCCAAGCCGCTTCCTCGCAGCAGGGCATTGGCGCGGTCCTGTATCCAGGCCGTGACGTTGGTGTCGGCCGGGCCGCCGTTGGGTGGGTTGTACTTGAAGCCCCCGTCAGCAGGTGGGTTGTGCGACGGGGTCACCACGATGCCGTCGCCCAGGCCGCTCGTGCGGCCGCGGTTGTGGACCAAGATCAGACGCGAGATCGAGGGCGTGGGCGTGTAGCCATCGTCGCGCTGAACCACGGTATCCACGCTATTGGCGGCCAGGACTTCCAGCGCGGTTTGCTCAGCCGGCCGCGACAGGGCGTGGGTATCCTTGCCGAGGAAGAGCGGGCCGGTGATGCCCTCGCGCTGGCGCCACTCGCAGATGGCTTGGGTGATGGCGAGGATATGGGCTTGATTGAACGATCCCGCCAGCGACGATCCTCGGTGCCCGCTGGTCCCGAAGCTGACCAGCTGCTCGGGATCGCTCGGATCAGGCTCTTTGCTGTAGTAGGCGTCGGTCAGACGGTTGACGTCGATGAGCAGCGCCGCTGGCGCCGGTTTGCCGGCAAGCTCGTGAGGCATCTTGGGCGAGTCTCCTCTTGCCCGCGAAGATTAGCCGAAGACGGGTAGGGCCGCCTCTCGAAATGGCTGGATCCAGTTCCCGGAACCCACCGGCCCCGGTTCCGTCGAGGCGGCGCTACCGCGCCTGCCCGCGCAGCTTTGCCCAGAAGAGTCCCACGTACTCGTGCAGGGCTCGCTCGATCATAAAACCGGCACCGGCGTGCGGAACCCAGTCCTCTATTTGTGGTGCCGCGTGCAGCGCCAAGTAGTCGGTGGGGGCCGGGATGGGATTCATGCCGGCGTGCTTGAACATGGCCATGGCTCGGGGCAAGTGCGTGGCCGATGTCACCACCACGAACCGTTCCTTGCCCAGCAGCGCACCCAGCGCCCGCACTTCGTCGATGGTATCCCGGGACTGGGATTCGAGGACCATGCGGCCCGGCGCGGCGCCCAGGCTGGCGCCGGCCGCGGCCATTGCCTCTGCCTCGCTGGTCCTCATGTGGTCGCCACCTCCTGACAGGACCAACTGCGATTCAGGTAGCAGTCGCTGCAGCCGAATGCCTTCGGCCAAACGGACCAGAGACGCTTCGTGCAACTGATGAATGGGTGCCAGCAAGCGGCTTTCGCTGCTTCCGCCGCCAAGCACTACCACCCAGTGCGGCGCGGGCGAGCCGTCGGGCAGGGTTGCGCTCGCTTGCGTCGCCTCGGCCAGCAAGGGGGGATAGCTCGCTTCCAGCGGACGAACCAGAGCCTGGGCCACCGGCCCGAGGGAAAACAGCGCTATGAGCGCGAGACCCGCGCAGAGCAGGGTCTTGGCGTTTCGTTGTCTCTTGGTGAAACACAGAAGAACCAGTCCCAAACCCATGACGGTAAGCAGCAAGGAATACGGCTGCACCAAGGCAGACAGCAGTTTCTTGAGGGCGAACATGGTTGGATCTTGTACCGCGATTCTTCGACGAACTCGCAACCTCTGTGGCGGTCAAGTCTGCTACATTTCGAGCCTCCCTGGCCCCGCTGAATCGGTCTTTTCCACTTGACGTCTTCCCCGATCCTTCCTGGCCCGCGCTGTCGCGCCTTCGTAGCGTGGGCGCTCAAACACGGCCCGATGCTTTGGCTGGTCGCCATCGCGCTCGCCGTGCCGTCCGCCCTGGCCACGGTCAAGCTCTACCTCAACCTGCGCAGCGATCTGGAGGAGTTGCTGCCCCGGAGCGCGCCCAGCGTCCTGGCGCTCGACGAGTTGCGCTCGCGCATGCCCGGGCTGCTATACCTGGGCGTCTTGGTCGACGTGGGCACGGCCGACAATCTGCCCGCGGGCGAGCGTCTGCTTGACGACCTGGCGACCCGCGTCCGCGCCTACCCGCCGGACATGGTGCGGGCGGTTCGCCTCGGCACGGCCAGCGAGCGGCGCTTCATCGAGCAGCACCAGCCCTTGTACATGGACCTGGCCGATCTCGAGACGCTGCGCCAGCGCATCGAAGACCGAATCCACTACGAATTGATGAAGGAGCAGGACATGCTCCTTGACGAGAGCGAGCCAGCCCCTTCGATCGACGTCTCCGACCTCGAGAAGAAGTATCAGTCACGGCTCGACCAACCCGGGATAGGCGGGGATCGTTTCTCCAGTCGCAGCCTCGGCCTCACCCTTATGTTGGTCGAGGTGGGCAGCTACTCGACCGGGACCAAGAAGTCGGGCGCGCTCCTCGATCGGGTACGCCGCGACCTGGCCGAACTGGGCGGTGCGGGCCACTACGCACCCGGGATGCGGGTTGGGTTCACCGGCGACGTGCCCATCTCGGTCGAGGAGATGTCGGCGCTGGTGGTGGACCTGACCTTCTCGTCGGTTCTGGTCATCGTCCTGGTGATCATCGCGCTGGTGCTCTACTACCGCTGGGTGGCCGCGGTGCCCATTCTCCTTGCCCCGCTGGCCATCGGCGCGGTGGGCGCGTTTGCCCTGGCGAGTCTGCCCCCCTGGCGGATCACCGCGCTCAATTCCAATACCGCTTTTCTCGGTTCGATCATCGTGGGCAACGGCATCAACTTCGGTATCGTTCTGCTCGCCCGCTACATGGAGGCCCGGCGGCGCGGGGTTTCGGTCGAGGAGTCGCTGGCGGTCAGCCTGTCAGGGACACGGGTGGGGACGCTGTCGGCGTCACTGGCCGCGGCTGCGGCGTACATTTCCCTGGTGGCGATGGATTTTCGCGGGTTCCGCCAGTTTGGCGTCATCGGCGGATTGGGAATGGTGCTGTGCTGGGTTGCCACCTTCCTGCTTTCACCCTCGCTCATCGCGCGGCTGGATAGGGGCCGGCTGCGGCCGCTCAGCGAGGGGGCGGCGCGCCTGCGGCCCATGGAATTGCTGGCCAATCGTATCGCGCGCTCTCCGGTGCCTTTCGCCATCGTCGCGCTGGTGATCACGTTGCTGGCTCTGTTCCAGCTCCGTCACTTCGGCCGCGACCAGTTGGAGAACGACCTCGGCAAGCTCCGGCGGCGTGACACCTGGGTCTCGGGTGAAGGCTACTGGGGCGCCAGGATGGACAAGCTTCTCGGTCGCCAGGTCACGCCCACCGTGATCATGGCTGACGGCGTGGCGCAGACCCGTGCTATCGCGACCCGTCTGCGCGAGGCTGCCACCCGGGCGCCGCTGGCGGCGCGCATCTCCTCGATCGTCACGGCGGATGACGTGCTTCCCGTCGAGCAGGCGCAAAAGCAGCAGATCGTCGAGCGCTTGCGCAAGAAACTGACGCCCAGAATCCGCGCGCAGCTTTCGCCCGAAGAACAGGACAAGCTGGAGCGTTTTCTGGGAGACGGGCCGATGCCTGCTATCACGGCGGCCAATTTGCCCGAC
>PMJO01000302.1 GCA_003158455.1 Myxococcales bacterium
GGCGGGCTAAGCCCGCCTTCGCCGGCGCGATCATGGGAATCCTCAGAGGGTTCCCATACCCTCCCGCGAGGGTGCGCGGCCGGCACGGCCGGCCGGCTCCCCACGCGACTAGATGGCGACCTTGCTATCGGGCGCGTCGAGGTTCAGGCGCCAACATTGGAAAACGTGCTTTCGGCGGTGCGCAGCGCGGGTGGCGCCGTGCCGCTTTCCCTCGCGGCCGTGCGCCAGGTGGGCCAGGCGTGGCTGGCTGGCCATGCGGCGGAGCTGGACCGACGCGCGGCTGAGGTTGGGCCCGACCATGTGTTCACCATCGTCTACACCTCGGGCACCACGGGGCGGCCCAAGGGTGTGGTGCTCACCCACCGAAACATGGTCGAGTCCTTCGCCAGCGTCATACGTGCTTTCGACTTGCGCGACACCGACGTCCAGTATCTCTTCTTGCCGCTGGCCCATGTGCTGGGTCGGGAAGTGGAATGGGCGCCCATCCTGGCGGGCGCGTCGATCACCTTCTCTGCCGGATCCGCACGCATCAAGTTCGATCTTGTCGACGTGCGGCCCACCTTCATGACCGGAGTGCCGCGGGTTTTCGAAAAGCTGCACGCAGCGATCACGACGGCGGCGGGGCAGGGGAGCTGGCCCAAGCGGGCGCTGGTCGGCTGGGGCTTCAAGGTCGGCGCCCGGTACGCGGCCGCCTTGCGCCGGGGCGAGCCGCCTTCGCTTGGCCTGCGCATCAAGCACGCCTTGGCCGACCGGCTGGTCCTGTCCAAGCTGCGCGCCCGTCTTGGCTTTCACCGCTGTCGCTTCTTGATCTCAGGCGGGGCGCCCCTGTCGGCCGAGATCGCGGAGTTCTTTCACAGTGCCGGTCTGCTGGTTCTGGAGGGCTACGGCCTGACCGAAACCACGGCGGCCGCGTTCGTCAATCGCTGGAACCGCTACCGCTTCGGCACCGTAGGCCCCGCCATCGACGTCGTCCAGTATCGCATCGCCGAGGATGGCGAGATCCTGATGCGCGGGCCGTCGGTCTTCACCCGCTACCACAACAACCCCACCGCGACCGCGGAAGCCATTGACCGCGAGGGCTGGTTTCACTCGGGTGACATCGGCCATGTCGAGGACGGATTTCTCAGCATCGTGGACCGGAAGAAGGACATCATCGTGACTGCGGGCGGGAAGAACGTGGCGCCCCAGATGATCGAAACCGCGCTGGCAGCCCACTGCCCTCTCATCAGTCAGGTGGTGGTGTTCGGCGATAGCAGGCCACATTGCGTCGCCATCATGACCCCCTCGGAACTCGCCGCGCGCCGGTTTGGTGGCGGCAACCTGGCCCATGCCGCTGCCCAGCCCGAGTTGCGCGCGGCCCTGCAAGACGCCGTGGCCGCCGTCAACCGAACCCTGGCCCCCTATGAGACCATCAAGAACTTCGCCATCCTGCCCGCCGATTTTTCCGAGGCCGCGGGCGAGTTGACCCCCAGCCTCAAGGTCAAGCGCGAAGTGGTGAAGAGCCGGTACGGACAGATCGTCGACGGGCTGTACGAGAAGCCCGGGTAGATAGCTCTCTCACACAGAGAGCGCCGAGGGCGCAGAGCCAGACTGGAAAGGGGTTGGATATTGCGCGGTCCCAATTCCTTCTTCTCATCCGATCTCTGTGCGCTCTGTGTGAAACGGCTCGCCCTGACCGCACGCAACCTGGAGCCCGCCGCGGCCGATAAGAACACATGCTGCTTCGGCTCGCTGCTCAGCTTCTCTGGCCCGCCCGGTGTGCTGCCTGCAACGCCTTCGTGCCCGAAGGCGTCGCCTTCTGCGAGAGTTGCAGACTCTCGGTCTCGGAACTGGAACAAGTTTGTGCGGGCTGCGGCTTGCCTATGCCTGATCTGACATGGGAACCCTGGGAGGGTTCCCAAACCCTCCCGCGATGGTGCGCCGCCGGCGGAGCCGGCGGGCTCCCCACGCGACTAAGTGATGCCAGCGAAGGGAGCAGTCGCTGTCACGGCTGCCGGGCCAAGCCGTTGCCCTTTTCGCGGGTTTGGCCCGCGCTGGCCTACGGTGGCGCCGCGACCGAGGCGGTTCTTCACCTGAAACACGGAAGGCGTCGCCATTTGGCGCGACCCTTGGGCGCGTTGCTCGCGCCTGCCGTCGGGGCCGCGATCGACAGCGGTGTGGACACGCTCTGCCCGGTGCCGCTGCACCCCCGACGCCTGCGCCAGCGAGGATTCAACCAGGCATTGGAGATCCTGCGCGTGGCTGAAAGACTCGTCCGCCGGCCAGGAGCCCGGTCCCGTGTGGTTCCCGACGGCTTGCGCCGAATCCACGATACGCCGGCGTTGGGCTGGGAGTCGCCCGCATCCCGGCGGCGGATCGTGGCCGGGGCCTTTGCCGTGCATGGGCCGGGATGGGCCGAGGGTCGGCGGATCCTGCTGGTGGACGATGTCATGACCACGGGCGCCACGCTGGCCGAGTGCACGCGCGTCTTGCTCAAGGACGGCGCCGCCGACGTGCAGGTCACGGCCTTGGCCCGAGTTGTCTGATTCTTCGCTTGACTCTACCGTCGCCGTCGCTAACGTAGCCCGCCTGAACCAAACAGACTTACAGGCACGTAGCTCAGTGGGAGAGCACTACCTTGACACGGTAGGGGTCGGCGGTTCAATCCCGCCCGTGCCTACCATTTGTCTTCAGGCTTCAGCGCCGGGCGGCGACGGTGCTATTCTTCCGCCGTTGTACCCCTTATCCCTTGCCCACGCAGTTCGCGCGGACCGGTCCTTACGAGACTGGTCGCGCGCCTATCCCCTCGGATGTTCACGTTCGGAGACCATAGACCGTGAGTGAACGCCCGGTGATCCGCCCCCGCGAAAAAGGGGATGTGCCTGATGATCCGCTGTCCCGCCTGCGCCATTCGGCGTCGCACGTTATGGCCGACGCGGTTCGGCGCCTGCGACCCAAGGCCAAGGTGACCATCGGTCCGGCCATCGAGAACGGTTTCTACTACGACTTTGATACCGAGCCGTTCGCGCCCGAGGACATCGAGAAGATCGAGGCCGAGATGGCCAAGATTGTCGCGCAGGACTTGCCCTTCGTGCGCAAAGTGGTTTCACGCGCTGAAGCCTTGCGCCTGTTCGCCGACCAGGGCGAAACCTTCAAGGTCGAGATCATCCAATCGATTCCCGAGGGGGACGAAATCTCGCTCTATCAGCACGGCGACTTCGTGGACCTGTGCGCGGGGCCGCACATCGAACGCACCGGCCAGATCAAGGCTTTCAAGGTGCTGTCGTTCGCCGGCGCCTACTGGCGTGGTGACGAACGCAATCCCCAGCTCCAGCGCGTGTACGGCACCGCCTTCGCCTCAAAGGATGATCTGAAAGCCCACTTGGCTCGGCTCGAGGAAGCCAAGCGCCGCGACCACCGCGTGCTGGGTAAGCAGCTCGACTTATTTTCCGTCGACGAGTTGGTGGGACCGGGCTTCGTGCTTTGGCACCCCAAGGGCGCCATCGTGCGCACCGTGCTCGAGGACATGATCCGCCGCGAACTGGTGCGGCGTGGCTACCAGGCCGTGTTTACCCCACATGTGGCGCGCGAGCAGTTGCTGGAGAAGTCCGGCCACATGGCGCACTACAAAGAGAACCTGTTCGGCGGCATGGAACTGGACGGCCAGCGCTATCTGGTCCGGCCCATGAACTGCCCCTTCCATATCGCTATCTACCGGTCGCAGCTTCGCTCGCACCGCGAGCTGCCCATTCGCTACGCCGAGTTGGGCAGCGTATACCGCTACGAGCGCTCGGGAGTGCTGCACGGCCTGTTGCGCGTGCGTGGTTTTACCCAGGACGACGCCCACCTGTTCCTGCGCGAAGATCAGATCGAAGAGGAACTGGCGGGCTGTGTGCGTTTCGGCCTGGATATTCTCCGGTTGTTTGGCTTTGCCGATGTGAAAGCCTTTTTGGCCACCCGGCCGGAGAACTTCATGGGCGAGAAGGCGGCCTGGGATCGGGCCGAGGCCGCCATCCGGCGTGTGCTGGAAGCCGCGGGCATGCCTTTCGAGGTGGATGAGGGCGGCGGCGCCTTCTACGGCCCCAAGATCGATCTCAAGATCCGCGACGCCATTGGCCGCGAGTGGCAGTGCACCACTTTCCAGCTCGATTTTCAGATGCCCGAACGCTTCGACCTGGAATACGTGGCGCCCGACGGATCCCGCCAGCGGCCGGTCATGATCCACCGCGCGCTCTTCGGCTCGATGGAGCGTTTCATGGCGGTGCTCATCGAGCACTTCGCGGGCGCGTTCCCGCTCTGGCTCGCGCCGGTGCAGGCGCGCGTGCTCACGGTCAGCGAGAAGGCCGACGTTTGGGGCCGCGAGGTGCAGGCGCGCCTCTTGGCGGCTGACCTGCGCGCGGATGCCGATCTGTCGGCCGACAAGCTCGGCGCCAAGATCCGGCGGGCGCAGATGGAAAAGATTCCCTACATGCTCGTGGTGGGTGAGAGGGACATGGCTGCCCGCGTGGTTTCGCCGCGGACGCGGGACGGCCAGCAGATGCCAGCCACGCCACTCGATGAGTTGGCGCAGAGGCTGGCGGCCGAGGCCGTTCCCCCGGTTCTCGGCGCTACCCCAGCAGAGAAGAAACCGACCGGCTAGCGCGGCGACCAACCAGGAGGAAAGATCATCCCAAGGCCAGGCGGGTATTCTGGTTCCAGTGGAAGTGCGGCGGATAACTACCGTGTCGGGCGGCGCATTCGTGTGCCCGAGGTGCGAGTTATCGGCGCGGACGGCTCTCAGATCGGCATCTTGCCGACCTATGAAGCTCTGAAGCTCGCCGAAGAGCAGACCCTCGATCTGGTGGAGGTCAGCCCGCGAGCGGTTCCTCCAGTTTGCCGGATCATGGACTTCGGCAAGTTCAAGTATGAGGAGTCCAAAAAGGAAAAGGCGTCACGGCGGCACCAGTCCACCGTCATCATCAAGGAGATCAAGCTTCGGCCCAAGACCGACAAGCACGACCTGGCCTTCAAGCTCAAGCACATCCATCGTTTCTTGGGCGAGGGCAACAAGTGCAAGCTGGTGATCGTCTTCCGGGGTCGCGAGATTGTGCACCCGGAGACGGGACAGGCCATGCTGGATCAAGTCGTCAAGGCCTGCGTAGACATCGCGGTGGTGGAGCAAAAGCCCATCATGGAGGGTCGCCGCATGGTCATGATGATCGGCCCACGCGCCGGCGTGATCCGCTCGGCCAGCGCGCCGGCTGCGCAGTCGCCCGGCGACCGGGATGGTGGAGCCAAGGCGAGCGAGGTCGTCGCGGCGCCGCCCACTGGGCCGCGCTTCGGGGCACCCCTGGTGCCGGGCAAGCCATAGGGCTGGCTTCGACCCAGCGCGGCTATTGCGGGCGAGGGAAGTGCGCTAGACGCTTGCACTGCCCGACGAGACGGATATACTCCGCGCCTCCCATGCCCAAGCTCAAGATGAAAACCAAGAGTGGCGCGAAAAAGCGCTTCAAGCTGACGGCCAAGGGACGCATCAAGAGGAAGCGTGCCTACCTGCGGCACATCCTCACGCCCAAGCGGACNNCAAGGCGATGATTCCGTACGGACTGTAGGAGTTGATTCATGCCTCGCGCTAAAGGTGGATACAAGTCAAAGCGACGCCGCGACCGGATTCGGAAGCATGCCAAGGGCTTTCGTGGCGGTCGTTCCAAGCTGTGGAAGGCAGCGGTAGAAGCCGTTCACCGCAAGTGGCGGTTCTCGCTCTTCCATCGCCGCAAGAGGAAGGGCGATTTCCGCGGGGTGTGGATCGCGCGTATCAATGCCGCCAGCCGCGAGCTTGGCGTCGGCTACTCACGCCTGTTCGGCGCGCTGGAGAAACAGGGCATCACCCTCGATCGCAAGATCCTCGCGGACCTTGCCATCAGCGACCCCAATGCCTTCAAGAAGGTCGTGCAGGCCGCTGGGGTAGCGACTTGATGTGGGAACCCTCGCCCAGGATCTGATTTCAGCCTTCGAGCGCCTGACCGCAGAATTCTCGGCCGAGATCGCATCCCTTTCCACCGAGCAGGACATGCGCGCGGTTCAGGCGCGCTACCTGGGCAAGAAGGGTAGGGCGACGGAGCTGATGAAGGCTTTGGGCCGGCTACCGCCCGTCGACCGGCCGGCGGTGGGAGAGGCGGCCAACCGGGCGCGGGCCGCGATCGAGCAGGCGGTGCAAGCCCGCCTGGGCGAGTTGGCCGGAGCTGACCTGGCCGCCGACCTGCAACGCACGCTGGACGTGACCCTGCCGGGCCGCGGTCGCCGCGCCGGAACTCTGCATCCACTCACCCGGGTTCGGCTGGAGATCGAGCAGATCTTCCACGGCATGGGATTCGAGGTACGCACTGGTCCCTGGATTGAAACCGAGTGGAACAACTTCGACGCGCTCAACACGCCGGCCGACCACCCGGCGCGCGACATGCAGGACACGTTCTTCGTCGAGGGCGGTTTCATCCTGCGCTCGCACACCTCGCCGGTGCAGATTCGCACCATGCTGGCTGGCCCGCCGCCGGTGAAGATCATTGCGCCCGGAAACGTGTTCCGCCGCGACGACGATGCTACCCACACGCCCATGTTTCCGCAGTGTGAGGGGCTGCACGTGGATCGCAACGTCAGCTTCGAGGACCTCAAGGCCACCCTTATAGTGTTCGTGCAGCGGTTCTTCGGGCCCGACACTCAGATCCGGCTGCGACCCAGTTTTTTCCCCTTCACCGAGCCTTCGGCCGAGGTGGATGCCTCCTGCTTCCTGTGCGAAGGCAAGCAGCCGGCGCGCTCGACCTGCCGGCTGTGCAAGGGCACGGGATGGCTGGAGATAGGTGGCTCAGGCATGGTCCACCCCAACGTTCTCAAAGCCGTGGGCTACGACAGGTACGACGTGACCGGCTTTGCGTTCGGCATGGGTCTGTCGCGCATGGCGATGCTGAAGTATGGGGTACAGGACTTGCGCCTTTTCTACGAAAACGACCTGCGATTCTTGTGTCAGTTTCCGATGAGCTAGGGACCAATCATGAAGATCTCATTGAACTGGCTGCGGGAACTGGTCGAGCTGCCGGAAGGGACCGAGCTTGAGGCGGTGGCCCAGGCGCTCACCGAGCAGGGCCTTGAGGTCGAGGGCAGCCTAGCCAAGGGTCGGGAGCTGGCGGGCGTGCTGGTGGCCGAGGTGCTGGACATCAAGCCGCACCCGAACGCCAACAAGCTGCGCATCGTGCGCGTGCGCGCCGGCCAGCGCCAGGAGAGCGTGGTTTGTGGGGCGTCCAACCTGCCACCACCCGGCAATCGCGTGTGTTGGGCTCCGCCCGGCGCGCGCCTTCCCGGCGGGCACACCCTGGATGCTCGCGAGGTCCGTGGTGTGCTCTCGCCCGGCATGATCTGTAGCGAGATCGAGATGGGATTGGCCGACCAGGCCGACGGGATCTTGATTCTGCCGCCCATCGCCGAGTCTGGCGTCGAGGTGGCCAAGTATCTGGGCGTAGTGGACGACGTGCTCGAGGTCAACGTCACGCCCAACCGTCCCGATGCCTTGTCTCATTTCGGAATCGCGCGCGAATTGGCCGCACACTTCGGCACGCGCCTGAAACCCGCGGACCTGGCCACAGTGGCTGAGCAGGCCAGCGGAATCACCATGGACGTGCGCATCGACGATCCCGCAGCTTGTCCGCGCTACACGGCCAGCTTCGTCGCCGGCGTAACCGTCGCGCCCAGTCCCGTGACCATGCGACTGCGCCTGCAGGGTTGTGGGATCCGCGCCATCTCCAACCTGGTCGACGTCACCAACTACGTTCTCCTGGAGACCGGCCATCCCTTGCACGCCTTCGATTTCGACAAGCTCGCCGGGCCCATCGTGGTGCGGCGGGCGAGGGCAGGGGAAACCATGACGACCCTCGACGGTGTGGACCGAGTTCTGGTGGCCGAGGACGTCGTGATCACCGACGGGAGCGGGCCGGTGGCCCTGGCCGGGGTCATGGGCGGAAGCACCAGTGAGATTTCCCCATCCACCCGGAACGTGCTGCTTGAGGCAGCGACCTTCGAGCCGCGCAGCATCCGCCGCACCAGCCGCCGCCTTGGGTTGGTGTCCGAGGCGTCCTATCGCTTCGAGCGCGGCGTGGACGCCAACAGTATTCCTTTTGCCGCGCAAAGGGCCGCCGCGCTCTTGGCCAAGCTGGGCGGTGGCAGCGTGGTTGCCGGCATGGTGGATCGCTATCCGCGGCCCGCGCTGCCCGCCAAGGTGAAGTTGCGTACCTCCCGCCTGCAGCGGGTGACCGGGGTGGACTACCCCGCGACCTTCGCGCGGGACCAGCTTTCCCGCCTCGGGATCACCTGCGAGATGGAGGCCGACGGCCTCTGCGCTACTGTCCCCACCTTCCGGCCCGATCTGCGCATCGAGGAGGATCTCATCGAGGAGATCCTGCGCATGGGCGAGTACGGCAAGCCCGCGCACAAGGAGCGCATCCGCAGCAACGCCGCCACGCAGGCCAACCCCGAGGCACCTGCCGACCGCGCCCGCGCGCTGCTGGCCAGCGCCGGCTTGCACGAAATCGTGAGCTGGGCCTTCGTTCCGCGAAGCGCGCTCCACGCAGTGAGCGCGGACGGCGCGCAGAAGGAGTTGGCTGACGGCATCGCGGTGCAAAACCCCATCTCGTCGGACTACGAGGTCATGCGCACCACTTTGCTCCCCGGGCTCGTCGATGCGCTCAAACGCAATCTTGCGCGCGGGGTGAGCGACGCGTGGCTGTTCGAGGTGGGGCGGGTGGTGCGGCGGCCGGCCAAGCCTGGCCAGGTACCAGTCGAAAGGGCGCATGCTGCCGGGCTGATCACAGGCCGACGGGCCGAGTGGCTCAAGCCGGGCGAACCAGTCGACTTCTACGACCTCAAGCGGGTGGTCGAGGATCTGCTGCGCGGCTTCGGGCTTTCGGACGCGAAGTACCGTGTCCCGGCCGGCGTGTCGTTTCTGCACCCGGGCGTCTCGGCCCTGGTGACCGCCAGCACTGATGCCGAGCTTGGCTGCTTGGGCGAGATACACCCGGCGATCGCGCGCCGCCTGGGAATCGAGCCGCGCGTGTTCTATTTCGAGCTGGCCATAGCGCCGCTCTACGCGGCCACCGCTTCCCTGCGCGCCGAGGCGCCACCACGTTTTCCCTCGGTGGCGCGTGATGTGTCCTTCTGGAGCGACGTCTCCCTGTCCGCGGATGCCCAACGCGCAGGCTTCTTGTCGGCCAATGAGCCGCTTCTGCGCGATTTGGCGGTCCTCGAAGATTTTCGCGATCCCAAGTACGTCCCCGCGGGCAAGAAGGGGATGCTGTGGACCATGACCTATCGGGCGCCAGACCGGACCCTGACTGACGCTGAGGCCGACTCGGCACATGGGCGCGTTGTCAAGGCTTTGGCCAAGCTGCACGTCATCGATATTCGCTAGAGCATCTTCAACCCTTTGACATTAAAGGGATTTGTGGCCAACATAGGCGCATGACCAAGGCGGACATCGTCGAAACGGTCTACGAGAAGGTCGGCGGATTCTCCAAGAAAGAGGCTGCCGAGATCGTGGAGACCGTCTTCGACACGGTCAAAGAGACCTTGGAAAAGGGCGAGAAGATCAAGATCTCGGGTTTTGGGAACTTCGTGGTCAGGGACAAGAACGCGCGCGCCGGGCGCAATCCGCAGACCGGCCAGGAGATCACGATCAGTGCCCGTCGCGTGCTGACCTTCAAGCCCAGCCAGGTGCTGAAGAACGCGCTCAATTCCTAGGCCCTCGACCAGTAGGAGAACCTTGCCTCGGCGTGCTTCCGCCCCCGTCGATCCGAGCACGATCCCGGACAGGCCGTTCTTCAAGATCGGCGAGGCGGCCCGTCTGTGCGCGGTCAAGCCATACGTTTTGCGCTACTGGGAAACCGAGTTCCATTCCATCCGGCCGCAGAAGACGCGCTCGCAGCAGCGCCTCTACCGGCGCAAGGACATTGAGCTGTTGCTCAGCATACGCGACCTGCTATACGGGCAGCGTTTCACCATCCAAGGGGCGCGGGCTCGACTGCGGGAATTGGGGCACGACGAGGGCCCGCCGCCGCCGGTGCCGCCGCCGGAAATC
Source organism: Myxococcales bacterium (assembly GCA_003158455.1). Classification (GTDB taxonomy): domain Bacteria; phylum Myxococcota_A; class Polyangia; order Fen-1088; family Fen-1088; genus Fen-1137. The sequence goes on from PMJO01000302.1 coordinate 10,076, forward strand.
GACGTAGAAACCATGAGAAAAATGAAGCAAGGGCTTTTGGATCTGATACGACTCGTGGAAGAATAGTCGCGTGG
>PMJO01000309.1:0-3934 GCA_003158455.1 Myxococcales bacterium
GTGGACTGGTCTGCGTCGGCTGCTCCGGCGCTGACCCGAGTTCGGGCCAGCAGGCGCTGTTCAGGATCCAGGGAGCGCAATACATTACTGGTCCCATTGACACCATCGATCGCAATCCTGCGCCAGCAGTCGCAAATATAACGATGCAAAACCCCAACCTATTCCCGGGCGTTGCCAACAAGAAGATATCGGGCAGCGTCGGTCCCAACTCCACGGCGGTGCTGGTGGGTTTGCAGGGCGATGTCGGTCACTGGGTCGTGCCGGTGCAGGACCGTGATCCGATCACCGTCGGAAACTACACCTTCTCCTTCTCGGCCTCCTTTTCTCCCCTGACGCCCGCTGGAGATGCGGGCAATCTGCTGTTGGCCTTTCGCGCCACCACGCGCGATGGACAGGTGGGGCCAGCGCGGTTGCAGCCGATGATAATGGACCAGCCCCGCATCGCGGGGGCTCTGATTATCAGCCTGGACTGGGACACGGAAGCCGATCTCGACCTGCACGTCCAGTTGCCTAACGATGGAGACGCAGGCGCGCCAAACGAAATCTGGTCGCGCAAGCCGTCCGGTCTGCCGTCCGGGACAGTCGGCGCAAGCGTCGATGGCGGAATGCAAGCTGGCTATCTCGATTTCGACTCCAATAGCATGTGTGTGATCGACGGACGCCGGGTTGAGAACGTGATCTTCCCCGGCGTGGTTCCGAACGGACGCTACATCGTACGCGTCGACACCTTCTCACTCTGCGCTGAGGCCACTGCGCGCTGGCGGGTTCGCGTCTTCACCAACAACGGGGTCGACCCCGTGTTGCAGGCTGTCGGGCAATCGACCGATATCGACACGCGTTTCCCTCACGGCCAAGGAGCGGGACTACAGGCGCTCGTGTTTGACAACTAAAAAGGAAAGGTGACCCATGCTGCTGATGCACAAACTGGTATTCGTTGCCCAAACCGGGGCTGCCGCGGTTCTCTACATTCTGCTCGCGCTGTCCGTCTACTCGGTCGGCATCGTGATCGAGCGCTGGTGGTATTTCCGCAAGCGACGTCTGGACATGATCGCGACCGGCAATGCGCTGGCCAAGCGACTGCGCGCCGGGGATGTGGCCGGTGCCAAGCGTGAGCTGGAGGAAATGCGGGCCGTCGAAGCCGAGATCCTGCGCGACGCCCTGGAGTATTACGCCGACGGTCCCGATTCCCTGCAGGAGATCGTGCAAAAGGGCATTCGCCAACGCCGCAAGGTTTTCGAGAGCGGTCTCATATTCCTCGGCACCTTGGGCAACAATGCCCCCTTCATCGGCCTGTTCGGCACAGTGCTCGGCGTGGTGGCGGCTTTCAAAGAGTTGGGGGCTGCCTCGGCCAACATGGCCGCTGCGGGTGGATCGGGCGGCATGGGCAACGTGATGAGCGGCATCTCCGAGGCGCTGATTGCCACGGCTATCGGCATTTTGGTAGCCATTCCCGCGGTGGTGGCCTTCAACCTGTTCCAGAAGAAGTGCAATGACATCGAGGAGAACTCGGCCGCCCTTGCCAATCAGGTTCTGGCGGTCATGAAGTCGACCAGGAACCCGAAGAACGCCCACAAGGCGTCAGCTTCCGCACTCGATGACATCGGAAAATCTTCCAGGCTGCGCCCGGCCGAGGTGAATGGCTGATGGCTGGCACGATGGCAGGTGTGGGGCGGGCCAAGACAATTTCCGCCATCAATGTGACCCCGCTGGTCGACGTGTGTCTGGTGCTGCTGGTCATTCTGATGGTGGCGTCCACGTACATCGTCGCCCAGACCCTGAAGGTCAGTTTGCCCAGGGCAAAGATGAGCGACGGCACCGCGGAAAAGCCCAACACCGTGCAGTTGTTCAAGAGCGGCGAGCTGCGCTGGAATGAACAGCCGGTTAGCGAACAGGATTTGCAGGGTCGCATGAAGGAGGCGGTGACGAGCGATCCAGAGATCAGCGTGGTCATCAGCGCCGACAAAGAGGCGGCGCACGGCCAGGTGGTTCACGTCATGGATCTCGCCAAAGTAGCTGGCGTCACCAAGTTCGCAATCAACGTCATGCAGGTGGGGGGCGAGTAGCGGACATTGCTCTGCCGCTTGCTGCCCAGCCGTGAGGTTTTGCCGTGAAGAAGTCCACGGTCGCTATTTCGATGGTCATTCACACCGGCTTTGCGTTTGCGCTGCTCACGGCATCGCAGCACCGCGCGGTGGGCAAGACCTACCTCGTACAGATGCAGGAGGAGGCCAAAAAGAAGAAGAAGGAGGCGCCGCCCAAGCCCAAGGCTCCACCCAAGCTAGCCAAGGTGGATACGCACCCGAAAGAGATGAAAGCATCCGCCACGCCCAAGCCCATGCCGGTCGCGGCGCCAGTTGCGGCGGCCAAGATGCCCACCATGGTCATGCCGACCGAGATCGCCATGAGCAACGAGGATATCGGCGATGCGGTGGCAATTCCGATCGTGCGCGCCCCGCAGGCCGTGGCACCGACCAAGGTGGCCACATTCGAACCTGGCGCGCCCCGTCGGCGCCAGCACCAGGAGCTGGGGGCGGGGCCGAATCTCGAGGAGCGTTGCACCGACGAGCCTTCCAAGCCTGAGCCCGTGTTCAAGACCGAGATCGAGTACACCGCCACGGCCCGCTCCGAAGGCATCGAGGGCAAGCTCAAACTGAAGATAGTGGTAGGCGCAGACGGCTCGGTGATGGCGGTCGAGGTGCTGGCCAGCGTGTCCCCCGAACTCGATGCGGCCGCGGTGGCCGCGGTCAAACAGTGGCGCTTCCGGCCAGCCATGGCCTGTGGCAAGCCGGTCGCGGGAGGGACCTATGTCTTGGCCCGCCGTTTTGAGCTGGGGGACTGATTGCACCACCGGCTGGTTTTTGTGGCCGCTCTCCTGGGCGCCGGGTTCCCGGTCTGCCCGGGGCCTTCGCGCGCCGATGAAGCGGTCGCCATCACCAAGCCTCCGCGTTTGATTCATTTCGTCCCCGCCCAATACCCCAAGGACAAGCATGACTCCGGGATCACCGCGCGGGTTCTGCTTTCCATCGAGGTGGGGGACGACGGCAAGGTCGGCGGGGTCGAGGTGATCGAGAGCGGCGGCTCCGATTTCGACAGTGCCGCGGTTGCCGCTGCTCGACAGTTTCTTTTCACTCCGGCGGAGGCCGGAGGACAAGCCATTCCAGTGAAGATCACCTACCGATACGACTTCACTATCGTGACCAAGATGGTGTCACTGGGGCCACAGGTGAACTTCGAGGGCGTGGTTCTGGATCGATTCAAGAAACAGCCCATCGCCGATGTGACCGTGAAGATCAAGGATCTGGACTTGGCCACCAAGACCGATGCGGAGGGGGCTTTCTCGTTCACTGATCTGCCTCCTGGCGCGCACAAGGTCGAGATCCGACACCCGCGACTTATCACTGTGCTGACCGACGAAACCATCCGGCCGAGCCAGAAGCGCACGATGAAGTACTACGTCGAACAAAAGGAGGACGACGTCGACGAGGAGGTCATCGTGCGCGCGGCCCGCATAAAGAAGGAGGCGGTGGAAACCCGCATCCGCACCGAAGAGGCGCGCAAGGTTCCTGGCACGCAGGGCGACACCCTCAAGGTTGTGCAGAACCTGCCGGGGGTGGGACGCGCCAGCTTCGGTTCAGGCCAGCTTGTGGTCTGGGGCTCCTCGCCCAGGGAGACCAGGGTGGTGGTTGAGGGGGTGGAGATTCCCAGCCTGTACCACATGGGCGGTCTACGCTCGACGGTGAACTCCGATCTGGTCAAGTCCATTGATCTCTCGCCCGGGGCGTACGGCGCGGACTACGGACGCGGGCTGGGCGGGCTGGTGCGCATCGAGCTCGGCCAACTTCCCCCGTCCGGCGTGCACGGCTATGTTGCCAGCGACATCATGGACACCTCGGCCGAGGTGTCCGCCGCAGTGACCCCGCGGCTGCGCCTGGCC
>PMJO01000309.1:3969-4237 GCA_003158455.1 Myxococcales bacterium
TTCTCGCGTCGGACGATCACCTGCAGCGAACCATTCCGGCCAGCGACCCCGCCGATCTGCGCACCCAGAACAATGACACCTCTTTTCGCCGCATCTTCGTCAGTTACAGCCGCTTGTTCGACGATGGCTCCAGCGTGCGCGTGACTCCCTCGCTGGGCCTCGACCACAATGCCGAGCGAGACACTTTCGGCGACGAAAGCACGCAGCTCGATACGCAGACCCTGTCCTACGCTTTGCGCGGAAGCCTGCGCCGGCGCATTCATTCGTC
>PMJO01000251.1 GCA_003158455.1 Myxococcales bacterium
TGCTGAGCTCAGCATAGTCCGTCCAAGACGACCGCGTGTAGGTGTGGATTGAGCTTGAGGTCGGCGGATGTCCTCTGCACGACGGTCACGGCCCCGCTGCGGCCATCGACGGCCCCTTCGATCTCCATGCGGCGGCGGTACCACCCGAGGACCGAATCGACGAAGATGCGCGACACCGCGCCGAGGAGCGGACCGTCGTACGCGAGCCGCGCACGCAGGGCGTGGGGCACGGTAAAGACGAATTGGCGCAGGCCAACGCGAGGGACGACGTGGTCCAGAAGATTTAGTGTGGTAGCGGCCATTCGTCTGCCCATGCAGCAGGGGCAAAACGATCGCGAACCGCAACTGAACGCGACCAGGTGCCGCTCCGGACAGTCCTTGCACGCGACCAGGGCGAAGCCTCGTTGCAAAAGGCCACAATCGAGATACTCCTCCAGTTCGGAGCGGGCGAAACCGGGCAGCGGCGCGCCCGCGAATCCCTCCTCGGCCGCGGCGTAAAGGGTTCGCAAGTTCTCGCGGACCAATCGGTGCAATGTGCCCTGCTCGGGCCGGCGACGGGAGTAGACGACGCCCCCGGCGCCAGGGCTTGTGACCACGGCACCCACCACGGCCGTGGCCACTTGCCCTGGACAGTCCACCTCTCAGAGTTGTCGGTCGACTCCAGCGGTGGTTGCGTGCACTGCTCGGCCAAGTCCCTGTGTTCCGGCGCCAGCGGGGACTTCGTCGTGCGACGATCTGCGCGGGGACTGCAGACGGCTCGGCGTTCGCTACGTGATCGTTTTCGATGGTGTGAATGACATTGGCGGCGGGACCTCGGCTCCGACCATAACCGCGGTTTACGACAAGTTGATCGCCCAGGCACACGCACAGAACCTCTTGATCTACGGTGCGACGATCACTCCCTTTGGCGGTAACAGCTACTACACCGCTGCACACGAGACCGTCCGCCAGAGCGTCAACACCTATATCAAGAGCGGCAAGTTCGATGGCTATCTCGATTTTGATGCTGCGGTCACTGACAACGGAAATCCCCCCAAGCTGCAGGCTGCCTACGACACTTGGGCCGAGACGGACGGACTGCACTTGAGTCCGGCGGGTTATCAGAAGCTGGCAGATTCGGTAGACCTGACGCTCTTCACGAAGTAGCAAACGCAGCGAGCGGGATGCGCACCGGCCGGATGCCGATATCCGTGGCGGACGAGCTGCTACTGAATCGTGCAGTAGTACTGGTCGACATCGAGGCGACCGCTGCCGGAGGTGACCTCGGTTCCCGCCTGGATGCTGCTCAAGTACTTGGTCTTGGCCAGACCCCGATTCGCGGTCAGATCGTCGAGGAAGTCCGTCAGGTTCAGAGTGGCCCCGGTGTCCGAGTTGCTCGCGCGCACGTAGGAGTGCACCGGCCACCGGTTGTTGTTGCCCTCGTAGAGCTGCCAACTGGTGCCCCCGATGCTGACTGTGGCAGTGGCGTTTCCGATGGCCGCCGCCCCGCCGTTCTTGTAGAGCCAGATCATGATCTCGTCGCTGGGGTTATCGTTCGTCCCCGCGTTCGACTGGGTGTGCGCGAAGAGGTCATAGGCGACGTCGATGGTCTGGCCTGGCTGAACTCGATAGGTCCACCCGCAGGTGATGTTCTTGTTGGCCGAGAGCTGGATCGGCAGTCCGGTGTTGCTGATCTTCCAGCCCCATTGCCAACCCAGCACCGCACTGGCGTAGGACTTGACGCCGGTCCCGCCGGTCCAGCTCCAGTCCGTGCCCCAGCCGATGGTGTTGCCGGAAGAACAGGTGTCCCAGATGCTTTGGGTGCCGGAGCCGCCGCTNNGGTGCTGGTCTTGTCCTTCTGGGCCATGTTGGCCGCGCAGGTACTCGCCTGGCATGCCCCGCTCGAACACTCGCCCGTACAGGCCTTGCCGCAGCCACCGCAGTTCTGCGCATCGATTTGGAGGTTGACGCACGTCCCGCTGCAGTCGGTGTAGCTACTGGGGCAGACGCATTTCCCGCCCGCGCAGGTGCGCTCGGCCGGACAGACGTTGCCGCAGGTGTTACAGTTGTCAGCGTCTGTCGTCGTGTCGACGCAGCCGGTGCCGCAGAGCTTGAGACTGCCACTGCAGGCGGTACTCCCGATGAACTGGACGTCGTCTATTGAGATATCGTAGGTGGCGGCAGTTGGGACGTAGCCGCCGTCACCGGCGGCGTGATAGGCGAGGCCGACATTCCAACTCAAGCCGGTGATGTCCGCGCCGGTGGTCGCGACCGTGCTTCCGTTGGCCGTGCCAGAATTGAAGGAGTCCCACTTCACCAGCACTTGCGCCCAAGTGGAAGAGACCGGGAAATCGATGCTCGGCGCGGCGCAGGTTCCAGATGTGCAGGTGCCACCCCCGGCTGGATCGTTCGGGTCCGGTGCCGAGGTGGCTTCGGAGGCGAGAGACATCGTCCCCGTACCTTTGGGCGCCGTGCCCTTGACCCAGAACGAAATTCCTTGATAGGTCGAGGCATCCACGCATCCCATCCAGATGCCGAGCGTACCACCCCACTTGCTGGATTGGCCGCTGGTGGCAAGCTTCGCCGCGTATTTGCTGCTGGCATTGCCGGGACCTGCGATGCTCATGGCCGGCGATCCGGTGCCATCATCGTATTCGTAGAGGCCGGCGTACACTGCCTTGGCGCTTCCGGATGGGGCGTTGAAGGCCCATCCCCACTGGCTCGGTGACGTCGTTCCATCGTAGCCTTCGAAATCCGCCAGCAGCGGGTCCGTGACGACGGTCTTCACGTAGCAATCCTTGACCTTCTTGCAGACGCCGGCGGTGCAGACATCGCTGGCACAGGTTTTTCCGCATTGGCCGCAGTTCTTCGGGTCGGTCTGCGTATCCACGCACGCGCCGTAGCAAGCGGTCTGACTGCCCGAGCATTGGATGGCGCTGCCGCCCGCACCACCGGCGGCGCCGCCCGAGCCGGCCGCGCCGCCACCGACGCCGCCCGAGCCAGCCGCGCCACCACCCGAGCCGCCGGCGCTCGCCCCGCCGCTACCTGTCTTGCCTCCCGCTCCCGACCCGCCACCCGAGTTCGTGCCGCCGCCCGACCCTTGCGAACCACCCGTACTGCCGCCCGAGCCTCCGCTGCCGCCCGAGCCGGTTGCCCCGCCGTTGCCCCCGGAATTGCCCGAAGCCCAGCCCGAGGCTGTCGTACTGCCGCGTGTGCCGCCCTGGGCATTGCCTCCGGCTCCGCCAGAGCCTGGATGCTCGGATGAAGGTGTGCACCCTGCCAGCACAATGACCATTGCACTGGACCACAAGAGCAACTGGGATGCATTTCGCACTCGATAGGAGTCGGCTTGTGATCCGAGCATGATGTTTTCCCTCTCCAATTGAATCAGGTCGTTTGCAGCGCCGTCACGCAGGCTGGCCCACTCGCAGGGCACCCTCGCGAAACTACTGGAGGCCGAATTTATCGATGACCAGATCTACAGTGACATCGCTCGAGCCGTTGACGAAGGAGCCCCAGATAGTCTTGACCTGGGAGGCGCCGCTGACGCCGAGATCACTCCATGTGATCGCGACTGCGGTCGCCGTCGTGCCCACGCTGACCTCCTTTTTGCCTTTGCTTCCGTCAGCCAGGTCGACACCAATCTCGACCGAGGTGATGGCACCCGAGGGGCTCGCCAGTGAAATCGACAACCCAGAATACGCGGAAAGATCGAACACAGTGCAGTCCACGTTCGCGTTGGCCGTGTTGTCGTGGACGTAACCCTGGAGCGCGAAGCCGAAACCGGCCGTGTTTGCGCCCGTGTCGCTCGAAACGCCGACGGTACCCGAGAAGGTCCAAGTCCCGCCACCACAGGTCGCCGAGATCGAGCTGGTGCCGTTCCCGTAGGTCCAGGCAGACGTGACATTCATTTCCCCGTCTCCCCATTTCCCATACCCGCACGTGCTAGCGGAAAAATCGTCGATCACGGCACCGGCCGGCTTGCAAACGACCGCGGCCGAAGTGCTGCCACCCGCGCCGGAGGCGCCGCCGGAGCCCGACGCTCCGCCATCGCCAGAGGTGCCGCCGGAGGCCTGCGTGCCGCCGGAGGCCTGCGTGCCGCCAGAGGCCTGCGTTCCGCC
>PMJO01000111.1 GCA_003158455.1 Myxococcales bacterium
GAATCGCTCCTGATCGGCACATTCAAGCTGCAAGGCACCAGCAATGCCCTTAATGCCACCCAGGCAGCCGGCTTGGTGCCGCTCTGGCAGGCCTATGTCCAGCTGACCAGCAGCACTTCGGCTGCACAGGCTGAGATCGACGCTGTTATCAGCCAGATCCAGTCGACCATGACCCCGGCGCAGGTTCAGGCCATTACCGCCATGAAGTTGACACGCCAGGATATGGTTACCGAAATGAGCAGCCTGGGATTGACCGGCACTGGTGCAAATGGCACACCCGGTTTTAGCGGTACTCCCCGCGCAGGCGGTGGCGCTGCCGGCGGCGGCACCGATGGCGGTGGGGATGCGGGCGGCGGTGGTGGCGGCGGTGGGGCCGGAAGGGCAGCCGGTGGCGGTGGGGCGCCTGGTGGCGGCGGGGCGGAAGCCGCAGGCGGTGCGGCAGCCGGTGGCGGCGCCGGGGGCGGCGGCGGGGGCGAAGCCGCGGGTGGCGCGACGGCCGGCGGAGGCGGGGGCGGGGGAGGCACGGAGGCCGCAGGCGGTGCTGCCGCGGGTGGAGGCGCGGCCGGCGGAGGCGGCGGTGGCGGTGGTGGCGGTGCGGCAGGCGGCGGCGGGGCAGCAGGAGGAGTGGCTCCCGCCACCGGCGGCGGCGTGGGTGGCAGATCGGGGGGATTCACACAGCCGGAGAGGTCGAAGAACATGAACTCCAAGGCCTTCTCCTGGCTGTTGAGCGCCCGAACCTTGCATTCCGTCGGAAACACGGGCGTGCCGCCGGCGACACGCACGGCATCCTGGTCCGTACCGGAGCTGGAGGAAGAGACGTGGACGCCCGTGTAGACGATCCGGCCGCACTTGGTGGTGTCGGTCGTCGGAGTCAGCAAGTCGAAGTAGTGCACGTGGTTCGACGCGCCGCCAGGGGGTGAGGCCGTGTTGTAGAGCCAGCGAGTGGCCGGTGAGCTGGTTGTCTTCGCGGTGTACTTCCCTTTGAGGTTGTTGTTACTGTTGTCGCTGAGCTGCAGGCGCCCTGCAATTGTCGAAGCGTTGACATTCAATAACCACTGCGAGAACGCCTGCCCCTTGGAAAACGACTGGTCGATGTAGGTGTTCAGGTCAGCGCTGCTGATAGCGTTGCCCATGTTTGTTTCCCAGGTCGCGATGCTGCCATAGGGTGCCGTAGTAAGCGTGCTGGTGGTCATTAGGAAGCTGGCGAAGTAGTGCTCCAGGAAGGCCTTGCCACCGCCGTTGACGTAGCTCTTTAGATTCTGAATGAACGTGTCGGTCACATAGCTCCCGCCTGGCGTAAAGTAGTTGCCGCCGCCGGCACAATTCACCATGACGATGTCGTAGTTCTGTTCCGTGGTGGACGTGTTGAACAGCGCGGTCTGGGCCACCGGGAAGGTGCCGCCACTGGCATAGCTGGTGGCCCCGTTGCCACCTTGGTTCGTATCCGTGGTGCTGACTAGGCTGAAGAGGTTGACATGGCCCGTCCCCGAGGGATTGGTGAATTCTGCTGTGTCGATACCGATTCGGGTCAACAGACACTCGAGCGCGTCGAGCTGGCCCGTGGTGATCGCGATCTTGGGCATACTGGTATATTGGCCACTGTTGTCGCCGTCGCTGATCTTCCTGGGCAGACGCAGCGAGGGGTTGGTGGGCGTGCTAGTCGCGTTGGTCGCCCACGTATTAGGGATCGGGTTGTCGGCACACTGGCGGGTCACCAGTGATGCCGAAATGGTGATCTGGCGCCGCCACTTGCCCAGCTGCATGACCAGCGGGAAGTCGGTGTTCCACGGAACGTTGTTGAGGACAAAGTGCCCATTGGCATCGGTCAGAGCCGTGGCAATGGGCTGGCCCGACACCTGGGCGTCGCAGGAGGCGCACGTCGGGGCGCCCGGGGTGATCGCGGTCAGTGCCGCGTTCGGTATGGACACGATGACGTTGTAGAGCGGGTTCACGCCCGCCGGGTCGTACACCACGCCACTGATGCTGGTCGTGGCCCCACCGTCGCAGCGGACCTGCTTCAAGCACAGGTTGCCGCAAGTTTCGCAAACATCGGCCGTCACGGCACCGCAGGGTACGCCGTTCGCGCAAGTCGTCGGGCAGCTCAGCGTCCCACCGCACCCGTCCCCCACGTTGCCACAGTATTGCTGCACGCCGTTGGCGTTGTTGCAGGTGACCTTCACGCAGCTGTCTCCACCCACGCACACATTCTTGCTCCCACACAGCCAGCCGTTGCCCGCAGCCGAGCAGTCCGTGCTGCAAGCAAGCGAATTGCCGCAGCCGTCGCCAATGCTGCCGCAGTACTGGCCTCCCGAGGCCGGTTTGCAGGTCAGCGGCGTGCAGCCAGCGGTTGGGCCTGCTTTGCACAGACTGTTCTGGCAAGTCCAGCCGCTCTGATCGCAAGTGGTCCCGCAGTCGAGCGAGTTGCCGCAGCCGTCGCCGATGTTTCCGCAGTACTGTCCTCCCGAGGCCGGTTTGCAGGCCAGCGGCGTGCAGCCAGCGGTTGGCCCTGCCTTGCACAGATTGTTCTGGCAGGTCCAGCCGTCCTTCGTGCATGTGGTTGAGCAGTGTGTCGTTGACCCACACCCATCGCCGATGTCGCCGCAGTATTGGTCGCCGTTTGCGGTTGTGCAGGCGAGCGGCGCGCAGCCAGCGGTTGGGCCTGCCTTGCACAGATTGTTTTGGCAGGTCCAGCCGTCTTTCGCACAGGTAGCTCCGCAGTGGAGCGTTGATCCACACCCGTCCCCAATGTCACCGCAGTACTGGTCCCCAGACGCCGTGGTGCAGGTTTTCGGCACGCAGCCGGCGTTTGGCCCCGCCTTGCACAACCCTTGGTCACACAGCCAGCCGTCCTTGGGACAGGCCGCGCCGCACTCGAGCGTCCCGCCACAGCCGTCCCCGATCGTCCCGCAGTAACTGTCCCCGCTCGACGCCACGCAAGTAAGCGGCTTGCAGGTCGAATCGCCCACGCACACGTGCTTGCCGCCGCACAGCCAGCCGCTGCCAGCAGCCGAGCAGTCCGTGCCGCAATCGAGTGAGTGGCCGCAGCCGTCGCCGATGGTTCCGCAGTACTGGCCCCCCGAGGCCGTTTTGCAGGTCAATGGCGTACATGCGGGCGGCTGGCCCTTGCACAGATTGTCCTGGCAGGTCCACCCGGTCTTTGTACACACGGTTCCGCAGTCGAGTGAGTTGCCGCAGTTGTCGCCAATGCTCCCGCAGTACTGGTCGCCATTTGCGGTTGCGCAGGTCAATGGCACGCAGCCAGCGGCCGGCCCTGCCTTGCACAAACTGTCCTGGCAGGTCCACCCGGTCTTTGTGCACGCGGTTCCGCAGCTTACCGTCGATCCGCATCCGTCCCCAATGTCACCGCAGTACTGGGCGCCATTTGCGGTCGTGCAAGCCCGCGGCGCACAATTCGCGGTCGGCCCGGCCTTGCACAAGTTGCCTTGGCAAAGCCATCCGGCTTTCGCGCAGGTGGTTGTGCAGTGAAGCGTTGAGCCACACCCGTCACCGATGTCACCGCAGTACTCGTCCCCGGAAGCTGTGGTGCAGGTTCTCGGTATGCAATGAGAAGCCGGCCCCGCCTTGCACAGACCGCTATCGCACACCCAGCCGTCCTTAGGGCAGGTCGGGCCACAGTCGAGGGTTCCACCGCAGCCGTCACCGATTGCTCCGCAGTAGTTGTCACCACTCGACGCCACACAGGTAAGTGGCGTGCAGGCCAAGTTCCCCTTGCACATGTGGTGGTCGCACAACCAGCCGTCCTTTGGACAGGTCGCTCCGCAGTCGAGGGTGCCGCCGCAGGTGTCACCGATGGTTCCGCAGTAGTGGTCGCCGCTGGGCGCCTCGCACGTTGCCGGGGTGCACACCCCGGCGTCGCCCTTGCAGATGTGGTCCGCTCCACAAGTCCATCCCGTGGGACAGTCGTCCCCGCACTCAAGCGTACCGCCACAATTGTCCCCAACCGTTCCGCAGTAGTGATCCTTGCTCGAGGTGGTGCAGCTCAGGTGGGCACAGATGTCCGGGCCTCCTTTGCAAATGTGGTCGGCTCCGCAGGTCCAGCCCAGCGGGCAATCGTCTCCACAATTGAGCGACCCGCCGCAGTTGTCACCCACGATACCGCAGTAGTGGTCCCCGCTCGAGGTCGCACAGGTGATCTTGGTGCATACCGAGGGAGGTCCTATACACAGGTTGTTCTCGCACACCCATCCGGGCTTTGCACAACCGGTCGGACAATCCAGCGTGCCGCCGCAGCCGTCCCCGACTTTGCCACAGTACTCTCCCCCGCCTGCGGTGTCGCATATGGTCTTTACGCAGCTGTTTCCGCCCACGCACACGGAATTCAAGCAGCTCCATCCCACGGGGCAGTCGTTCCCACAATCGAGCGTGCCCCCGCAGCCATCGTTGATGGGGCCGCAATAGTGATCCCCACCAGCAGTCGTGCAGGAATTCAGCGTGCAGACGGGCGGCTTGGCTTTGCATACGCTATTGTCGCAGGTCCATCCGGCAGGACAGTCGTCGCCACAATTGAGCGTGCCGCCACAGCCGTCGCCAACGGATCCGCAGTAGTGGTCGCCGCTGGCAGTCGCACACTTCAGTGCGTTGCACACCTTCGACGAGCCTACGCATAGGTTGTCTACGCAATCCCATCCCGCAGGACAGTCATTGCCGCAATCGATGGTGTTGCCGCATCCATCCCCGATCTTTCCACAGTAATGGTCGCCTGAGGTTGCCTGGCAGGTCACGGCCGGGCAGGTGGAATCGCCCTTGCAGATGTGGTCCGCCCCGCATTTCCAGCCGGGTTTAGGGCAGGCCGTGCCGCACGGGAGCGTCCCGCCGCAGCCGTCCCCAATCGTGCCGCAGTAGTCTCCGCCTGCAACGCTACAGCCCGTCAGGCAATTGCTCCCGGCGCAAACGCTGTTCTTGCATTGCTGGTTGGCGGGACAGGCGCCACAATGCAGCGTCTGTCCGCACTGATCTCCAATGTCTCCACAGTACTGAGTGGCTCCCGAGTGGCAGGAAAGCGGCGGACAAACTCCGCCATCTGTCGTGCGCGGTTCGGGTGACACCAGGATTGGGCCGCCGTCGGAAGCTGGCGCTGGGCCGGCCTCGTTCGTCCCCGTCCCCGCGGGAGCGTCCATCGAGGCGTTCCCGATGTTGTCGACACTGCAACTCGCGGTCCATGCCAGAATGCAGAGCGCCCATCCTTGTAAGAGTGCTCCGCCTTGCTTGCACCAGAATCCGCTCAGGCGGCTGACCGATAGGGTTCGCCTCATTGATTGTTCCCTCTTCACTTGTTTCTAGCTCAAGCGTATCCTTGCTCGGCACGTTTGGCAATAGATGACAAGTGAGCTAGATTACGTAGCATACGACATGCTACATGTGAGCGTGCATCGGACAAAGGTCTCCCGATCGGGCATCGGGGTACATGCTGCTGGCGAATTCTTGCGCTTCGCCATAAACTCCCCGGCATGTTGAAGAGCCGTGGGATCTGTCTGCTCTTGCTCCTCGGGGTGTCGTTGGCGGGAGGCTGCTCGAAGAAAGCCAAGCAGACGGCGGTGACAAAGCAGTCACTCGTGACTTCTGTTTCGGAAGCTCGACCGGCGCCGATGCCACCGCCACCGCCGCCACCCCCGCCGCCGCCACCCCCGCCGCCGCCGCCACCCCCACCGCCGCCTGCGCCCGGGGCCAGGTGACGTTTCCTTGTGCGTGACGCCGGCGACTTGCCGTGACCTCGTGCGGCCCCCTATAGTCTCCGGCAATGCGAGGTCCTCTCCTTTCTGGTCCCTTGGGCAGTGCAGCCACCCTGGACCGCGTCTGTAGATTGCTGCAGGGGCACCAGCCCACCGTGGTGCTAAGTGCGCTCTGGCTGGCCGAAACCTTGGCCGGCAGCTTTCCGGTGCTCGCGCTCGTCGAGGAAGACAAGCGGCCGGCGGCTCTGCGTGCGGTGAGAAGGGCAAGCAGGTCGGCACATCGGTTGCTGGTCGTGTCGGCGGGGGAAGACGTGCCTTTGCGACGCGGGACGGTCGGGGCCATTCTGGTCGAGAATCTGATGGATGTGGAGGACCAGACCGCGGCTGAAGACTTGCTGATTGGCTTGCTTCCAGCGCTGCGGCCCGACGGGGTTGTGGCATCGCTGGACGCGACCAAGCACCAGGAAACCGAGGCGCGATTGGCTGCCTTGTTCTTAGCGGCGGCACTAACCGGTATCGCGCAGGTTCGCCCACGCGAAGGTGCGCTGCTCACCATCGGGTCGGCTCCAGCGCAGGAGGTGACGGCGGTTCGAGCGGAGCGGACCCTATCTCTGCCAGGCGAACCGCGTGAATGATCCGCCGTGGCCGCCGATCCATCTTTGCAGGGCAATGCGCCGGACCCTCCTTGCCTTCGCGCTATCCCTGGCGGTGCACGCCGGGTTGGTCGCTGCTACGGTGGCCGTGGCGGCCTGGCGCGGGCTTGCGCTCATACCACCAGTTCGCTTGGCGGCCATCGCCATAGACGTCAAAGAGCTGCCTTTGGGTGGGGGCCGCTCGACCGGGGCAAAAACCGAAGGGGAACCCATCCCGCGTCCGGTTCGTCGACCCAAGCCCGCGCGCGAGCACGTTTCGCACACGGGTGTAGCGGTTGCCCTCGTGCCCGACGCTGGTTCCCCCGACGCATCTAGCGAGGCCGGCCAGGCTACGTCCGATGCGGGCCACGAAGCCGGGAGCGGCCGCCGTCGGCCGGGTGACCTGCGCAACTACGGCCCAGAAGGCTCACGCCTTACCGCGCTGCTTCGCCTGGATCGCTTGCGCGCCTCGCCCCTATGGTCGGGCTATCGGGCCGCGATCGATCAGCTCCTCGTGCTGTTGCCCGATCGACACCGGATGCTAGACGGAACTGGCCTCGATCTCTATCGCGATTTCGATGCCCTGCTCATCGCCACCCCTGAGCCGCGCAATGACAAAGTCACATTCCTTGCGGTCCGGCACCGTCTGAAGGACGCGGCCCTGCAGGCGGCGCTTGACCGCGGCGCTGCTGCCACCGGGCACGCAATCGAATGGCGCTTGCAGTCCGGCCGGCCGGTGGGCGTGCGGAGGATGCGCGCGGCAGCCCCCGGGCACGCCATCGGGTTCGACCTGGACGATCGTATCTTCGTGCTGCCACAGCCGTGGTTGGCCGTGATGGCAGCCCCGGCCTACGCCGAACCGTTACTAGGGCGGTCCGCAGGCAGACCTGCCGTCGCCGGGCAGGCGACTCTCGACGCGGGGCCGAGCGACGCCAGCGTGGCGGATGCCAGGCCCATGCCATCGGGCAAGAGTCACGCGCACATCGCCTGGCGTGATCTCGTCGCTCGCATCGATGCCGAGGACAGCGCCTTGCCCGACGATGCAGTTTTCATGATCACGGCCGTCAATCTTTTTGTCTTGCCGGCAGCGCCGCTCGTCGTTCCTGGGACGCGCGGTGTGGTCGACGACGACGCACGCGCGACGGAGCCCTACCGGCCAGCGCCGCAGGCACTAACCCTGGTTGCTGGCATCGAGCCAGAGCCCTATTTGGAGCTGGTCGGCGAGTTCGAAGACGAGTCGCAGGCGCGGGCCTGGGAACACGAGATCCCGTCGTGGAAGCGTCGCCTGATGTTGAACCCGGTGCTCCTTCTGGCCGGGTTTGCTCCCCTGGTCGATCGCGCCGAGCTGTCGCGTGAAGAGCGAACCCTGTTTCTGCGTGCGAGCACGACGGCAGATGAGTTGCAACGTCTTCTGGCGCTGGCCACCAACGCGGCTCGCGGCATAGTTGGACGCCCTCACTGAAATCTCGGCAACCGATTGGGTGAATTATGCGGGTTAGCGATGTCGGGAGCGCTTGCTTGGCCGGCGCGACAGGTCGACCCTGCTGGTGCGCTGGGCGGCGATCACCAACGGAAACACCGTGCGCAGCACCACGTTGGGCCGGGCGTCACTGATCCTAAGCTTGTAGATCTGTTCCTCTGCACACGAGGCCGCGACGGGGTCTATGGGTCCTTGCGAAACAAAGCCCACCGAGCCGATGGTGCCCGCCGGCTCCACGTATGCGATGGCGTCTACGCTCTGGGGCCCCAGCTCTCCGCAGGTGGAGAAATCGCTGGTAGAAGCGACTCGAATGGCCACATCGTTGCCCTTCCAATCCAGCACGCGCATCTCGCCGGTGGATCGAAAACGCAGGGAATATTCGAAATCGGTGCTGCGGCTGCCTTCGGGTGGAGGGAACTCGATGCGCCTGCCGACGTCAACCAGGCATCGCTCGACTGGGTAGTTGCCCAACTCGTTCTTGATGACGTGAATGTCGGATACCGCTCCGCTGGCCTCGACTACGAAACGGAGAACGACCCGGCCTGATAGGTACCGGCGTGCATCCCCAGCGCGTTCGAAGCAGTCGACCATCGCGGGTACGTGCGGCGCCATGGCCCTGTCCACCGTGCGCTCGTCGAGGAAGCCGATGGACATCTGCATGTCCATTGACCTGTCGTCGCCGTCGACCGCTCCGTGGGCCCAACCCGTTTGCCGGGCGTGCGCTTCCTTGGCCAAACGCGACTGCCTGGTTTCTGGCTCGGAAGCGCAGCCAAGAGCGAGCGCGCACAAGACACAAGCGAACTTTGGTGTCTGACCTCGCATACTTCGTGAGGTATTGTACATTTATTCTGCTAGAGAACTATCGGTTTGTTTCGCTGGACCTGTAGCGTCGCGTTCGCTGTCCTGGCGAGAGGCACCACATCAGTACGTGGGGCTCAGTGGTAAGCAGTGGCCAAACATTTTGGATTCGGTCCAGCTTTTCCAGGCCCTCCGACGCGCCGATCTGTGCCGGGGCGCACGAAACCTGCCCCGCCTACATGGCAGGACCGCAGGCATGGATGCCTACATGTCCAGAAACCGACGAAGATCTAGTACTGCGGCTCGAACTTGTACTCGTACTGGACATCTCCGCCCTTTTCGAGCTTGGGATACTCAAACTCCCGCAGTACCCCAAGCAGGCAGTTCTCGACGTCCTGGTTTCCCAGCGTACCCCCCGCCACGCGCGGCCGGCCGTGCCCGCTGGTGTCGATAGTGATGATGACCTTCACCGTTCCTTTGAACTCCCGGGTGTGCTTCTCGTTGAGGACGTCCTGGTAGCACCTGCGCGCCGAGGAATCGCGTTCCTGCAAGAGCAGCTTGATCTCCGCCTCTTTGTCTGGTGGGACGCCGCCAGTGTCAATGACGATCTGGGCATCGTCCCGCACGATCACGGGGCGCGGGCCATCGTCGATGTCCCGCGGGGCCGAGGTGGCCGAGGCGCAAGCCCCGAGGGAGAAACAGGTTCCAATCGCAAACAGGATGTGTGTTACCTTCATCTCATGGCCCTCCGCGTCGCAGGGGTTCGGAAGAACAACGACTGCGGTCTTAAACCGATAGCGGCGCGGAAGCAATAGGCAGGCGCTGTACTAAGATTCGCAGGTCGTCCTGCAGAAGGGGGTCTTCCCGCGCATGAGCAGCCCGGTCCACACATTCTTCGCCACCTCTTTCGTCGAGAACTTTCCCCTCAAGGAGATGGCGCTCCACTACCCCGAGGCCAAGCGCACCCCGCGCGAGTTGTGGTTCTCACCCGATTCCGGTGGAACGGTCTTCCTCTATCCGTTCGGAGCAATGGTCTTCTACGACGTTGGTCCGGCAAAGCGAGACGCCGAGCTGGCCCGTCTGCACCGCATTCGGCCAAACCTGACCACCGCGCAAGTCACGGACGAGCAATTCACGGTGCGTGAGGATCCCGGCGCGCGGCCCGACATGGTCGACGGCGTGCTGACGCTCGATCGGCTGACTTTCGAGCGCGCTAGTGTGGTGGCGCTCACCGTGGCCCAAAGCGCAGCCATGGACTACTACGATCGCATCGTAGACCAGATGTTCAGTGAGACCGACAAGCTGGTGGACCGGCTGGAGAAGCTGGGTTCGGTGCCCCTGCGGACTCGGCACCTGCACAGGTTCATTGGCGCGGCCCTGGGAACGCGGAACGAGGTGCTTTCGATATTGCATCTGCTCGACAAGCCCGAATCCATCTGGGACGACCCCGGCGCGGACCACATCTACGGTGAGCTGCGAGCGGAATTCGATCTGGTCGATCGCTACCAGGCCCTTGAACTCAAACTGCGCAGCGTGCAGGACGCGCTCGAGCTCATCACCGATGTCGCGCGTGACCGCCGTTTGGTCCTTCTGGAAGCGGCCATCGTGTTGCTCATTGTCTTCGAGATCGTGCTGAGTCTCATCCGGCACTAGCCAGACGCCCGACGTAGGGGTTGTGCTCGCGTTCTTCCCCGATGGTGGTTTCGGGGCCGTGGCCGGGAACCACGACGGTTTCGTCGGGCAGGGCAAAAAGGGTGTCGCGGATCGAGCTCAGGATTCGCTTGGAGGAGCCGCCGGGGAAATCCGTGCGGCCGATGCCGCCGGCAAACAAGGTGTCGCCGGCGAGCAAAAGCGGCGCACCACCGGTTGCTTCGATGAACAAACACACTGAGCCAGGCGTATGTCCCGGCGTGTGCAGCACGAGCGCCCCGAGCTGGCCGAAACTCAGGGTTTCGCCACCGGCAAGGATTTGGGTTGGCTCGGGCGGCCTTTCCGCGACCAGATCGAAATAGCGCGATTGGCGCGCCAACCCCAGATACAGGTCCAGGTCGCTACCGTGGATGGATATCGGGGCACCGGTCGCTGCTGCCACCTCGCGCGTTCCGAGAATGTGATCGAAGTGGCCGTGCGTGTGCACGATCCCGACCACCCGCGCCCCCAACTTGGGCAAGAGAGCCAGGATCTTCCCCGCATCGCCGCCCGGATCGACGATCAGGGCCTCACGTGTGACTGGGCAAACCACCACCGTGCAGGTGCATTCCACCGGCCCCACGGCAAGGCTCTTGCGTAGCATGAGCCAAGGTTGTCACGCGCAACTCAAATGTCTACGAGCAGCCGGTGGTGGTGCCGCAGTTGATACACTTGTGGCAGTTCCCGTTGGGCACCGTGATCGAGCCGCACTCGGGACAGGTGGGCGCGTCACTGCGCACCAGGAAGCCGTACATCTCGCTTCCGTTCTGGCCGTGTCCGTTGCCGTTATTGCCGTTGTGGCCGTTGTGGCTCTCGGCCGGATCGGGCGCGGCTTCGTTCCCCACGGTCGGCGTTCCTGCCGGTTCAGCAGGGGCAGGCGCTTCGCTCGCCGGTCGACTTTCCATCGGGCTCTCGCTGGCAGATTCGTCGCGCACGAACTTGGAACCCAGCCAGCGGAAGAGGTAGTCCATGATCGACGAAGCCCGAGGCAGGGCCGGATTTCCCGTGAAACCCGAAGGCTCGAAGCGCGTGCGGGAAAACTTGTCCACAAAGAGCTTGAGGGGCACGCCGTACTGCAGAGCCAACGAAATGGCCGTGGCGAAACTGTCCATGAGGCCCGAGATGGTCGAGCCCTCCTTGGCCATGCGCACGAAGATTTCGCCCGGCTGGCCGTTTTCGTAGAGGCCCACATGGATATAGCCCTCGTGCCCGGCCACCGAGAACTTGTGCGTCACCGAGCGCCTCTCATCAGGCAGTTTGCGCCGGATGATGCTGGGCGGCCCCGCCGGCTGTGCTGCCGCCCGCTGCGCGCCCGGATCGGTCTTGCTGGTGGTGACAGGTTGGGTGCGTTTGCAACCCTCGCGATACAGGGCAATAGCCTTCAGACCCGCCTTCCATGCCTCCATGTATGCGGTCTCGAACTCCTCCACGCTGGCGTCCGCAGGCTGGTTTACCGTCTTGGAAATTGCCCCCGAGATGAAGGGCTGGGCCGCTGCCATCATGCGGATGTGGCCCATGGCGCTGATTGAGCGGGTGCCGTTGGCCGCGCGGAAGGCACAATCAAAGACCGGCAGATGGTCGCAGTCCAAGCCGGGGGCGCCCTCAATGGTCTCCTCACGGTCCACGTAGTCGGCAATGGTCTTGCGCTGTCCTTCGTTGTAGCCCAGGCGCTGCAGCGCTTCGTCGACCGTGTTGTTGACGATCTTGATAGTTCCGCCGCCCACCAGACGTTTGTACTTGATGAGTGCGATGTCGGGCTCGATGCCGGTNNGCAATCCATCATGAAACCGATGGTTCCTGTGGGCGCCAGTACGCTAGCTTGGGCGTTACGAAAGCCGTGCTCAGTTCCCAGACAAATCGTATCGTCCCAAGCCTCACGGGCGGCGGTCACTAGATCTTTCGGCACAAGCGCAGCATCGATCTTGTCCACGTGGTAGCGATGCTTCTTCATCACGGCCAGGAAGGGCTGCTCATTTTCCGCGTAGCCGGCGAATGGGCCGGTCACGTCGCGCGCGATGGTCGCGCTGGTCCGGTAGGCCCAGCCGGTCATGAGGGCCGTGACAGCGCCACACCAGGCACGCGCGGGCGCCGAATCGTAGGGCAGCCCGAGTGACATGATAAGCGAGCCGAGGTTGGCGTAGCCCAGGCCGAGCGGTCGGAAACGCAGCGAGTTGGCTTCGATCTCCGGCGTCGGGTAGCGCGCGTTGCCTACGATGATCTCTTGCGCCAGGATGGTGATCTCGATCGCACGCTTGAAGGACTCGGTGGCGAAGCTGCCGTCGGGCCGCAGGTACTTGCGCAAGTTCAGCGATGCAAGGTTGCACGCCGAGTTGTCGAGAAACATGTATTCGGAGCAGGGATTGGAGGCGTTGATGCGCGCCGTGTTCGGGCAGGTGTGCCAGGAGTTGATCGTGGTGTCGAACTGCAGGCCGGGGTCGCCGCAATCCCAGGCCGCTTGCGCGATGGTGCGCCAAAGCTCCCGTGCCTTGTAGGTGTTCACTATCCGTCCGCCCTGCACCGCCCGGGTGGACCATTCGCGGTCCTTTTGCGCTGCCTCCATGAAGTCGTCGGTGACCCGCACCGAGTTGTTGGAATTCTGGAAAAAGACGGACTTGTACGCCTCGCCGTCGAACGAGCCATCGTAGCCCGCGTCGATGAGGGTCCAGGCTTTCTTTTCTTCCTTGGCCTTGCAGCGGATGAAATCTTCGATGTCCGGGTGATCGATGTTGAGGATCACCATCTTGGCCGCTCGTCGCGTCTTGCCGCCCGACTTGATCACGCCCGCGAAGGCATCGAAGCCCTTCATGAAACTGACCGGGCCGGAAGCCGTGCCGCCGCCGTGGAGTAGTTCCTTCGACGAGCGAATGGGCGACAGATTCGTGCCTGTGCCCGAGCCGTACTTGAACAGCATGCCTTCAGTCTTGGCCAAACCCAGGATGGACTCCATGGTGTCTTGGACGCTGTTGATGAAACAGGCCGAGCACTGCGGTTCTGGCTCGATGCCCACATTGAACCAAACGGGAGAGTTGAAGGACATCTTCTGCTCGACCAGCAGGTGCTTGAGATCGGCGCAGTAGTTGTCAGCCGAAGCCTGGTCGGCGAAGTACCCGTCCTGCATGCCCCATCGGGTGATGGTGTCGGCCACGCGGTCGATGAGCTGGCGCACTGAGCGTTCGCGCCCGGGTGTCCCCAACTGGCCGCGGAAGTATTTCTGCACGACCACGTTGGTCGCGGTTTGGCTCCAGCCACTCGGAACCTCGACATCGCGCTGCTCGAACACCACCCTGCCGCCATCGCCGATGATACTGGCGGTGCGCTGTTCCCAGATGACACCCGCGTAGCCGTCATCGCCGGCCCGGGTGAACGCTCGTTCAACGCGTAACCCGGGCGCCGGCTTGCGGCTCTTGCCGCGACCGGCGCGGGCATCTTTGGACAACGCTGGGCCGGGGATGGGCAACTCAAACCCACTCGGACGTGGGGTCCGTTGGCGTCGGCTATCTTGCTTGTCAAGCATGGGCACTCCTCCTCCGCGGCCGTGTCTCGGCTTCAGGGCCGCCGATCCTGCTGTCTGCGCTCTTGATCTTACCTTGATGACCCAAAGACTCTCGAAACCGCCAACCGACAGAGCCTGGCGAACCCCTCGCTAACCCTGTGCGGCGGGCGGGAAGATTAGTGGCGCCATTCGACACTCATGTCAACAGAAAACACAAGATATAGTGTTATACCACAAACGGCTACACTATATATTGTGTGTTGATAGTCTGTGGTTTTCATCAAGATTCGCCTTTGCGTCCGGCCACTTCTGGATCCGAAGAGGCCTGTGGACAGAAATGAGATGACCATACGTTACATTATACTTTCATTAGTGAACAGCCACGAGCCCCGGGCCCGCAAACTATCGATGCTGATGCTTCTCGATTAAGATCACCCTGTGATCTGGCTCGAAGGCGTTTCCTGCCTGCGCGCGGGCAGCCCGGCTCTCGCCGACGTTACACTGGGAGTGTCCTGTGGAGAGTTGGTGGTTGTGCAGGGACCGACCGGTTCAGGCAAGAGCTCCCTGCTCGCTGTGGCGGCCGGAGTTCAAGCGCCGGCCTCGGGTGCGGTCTGGATCGCGGATCACAACATCGTTGGTCTGCAAGCATCGTCGCTGCCCTACGTTCGCCGCAATGTTGGCTATTTGCCGCCTGAGCCCCTGCTCATTCCAGACGAGACGGTGCTGGAGAACATCATGCTGGCGTTGGCCGTCCGCGGTCAGCCAATTGACTCGGCTGAGGCAGACGCGCGCGAGACTCTGGCCATGGTGGCTGATTCGGCCTGGGAAAGCCGCCTGGCCAGGTCCCTGTCCACGGGCCAGCAGCGCCAGGTCGCGCTCGCACGTGCCTTGGTGGGCCCCCCGCCACTGGTCGTGGCGGACGAGCCGGCGTCGGGCATGGGTGGAGACGATCGCGAGGGCATAGTCCGCGCACTCTCCTGGGCGCGCGAGCGAGGTTGCGCTGTCTTGTGCGCCACCTCCGATCCCAGCTTCGCTCAGATTCTGGTGGATGCGGGTGGAAGGCAGGTTCATCTGGAAGGTGGCCGCATGGCCGGCGCGCCAGCCATCGGTCTCGTGCCCGCACCGGTTGAGATGACTGATATGGGAACCCTCAAAGGGTNNGACTTCGGGACCTGCACCTCCCCCACCACACCCGCTCGCTCCGCTCGCGCCCTCGCGCTCGGCCTCGCCACCCCTCCCGCGATGGTGCGCGGCGAGCAAAGCTCGCCGGCTCCCCACGCGACCAGTGACCTTGAGCGCGAGACCGAGAACACCGATTCGGCCGAAGCGCTTCGGCCATCCGACCGCCGCTCATCGGGGGAGGAGTCGTCGTGACGGTCGCCTGGATCCTGCGACGAGCACGGCGCCAGTCGGTGTCTGCGCGCCGCGCGCTGTGGGCCGCGGCCGGCTCGTTCTTGCTCCTGGGTCTGGTCAGTGGCACGGCCGTCCTCGGGCCACGTGCAACACGAGGCTGGATGAGCACGGTGGGCCAGGGTGTCCATGTGATCGCCTTCCTGCGGGATGATATGCAACCGGACCAAGCTGCCCAACTGGTCGACCTGCTGCGACGGCGGCCTGGCGTGGCTCGGGCGCGCCTGGTTGAGCCGGCCGAAGCTCTCGCACGGCTGCGGGATGCGGCGCGGCCGTTGCCAGCCACAGGCTCGTGGCTCGACGACCTCGAGCCCGGCTACTTCCCGCGCTCGATCGAAGTCGCCCTGGTGGCCTCGGCGGACATATCGCAGCGGGCGACGGAGTTGTCGCGACGTCTGCGTGGGCTGACAGGAGTGGCGGACGTGGACGCCATGACGGATGGTGTGGCTCGTTTGGCTGCCTGGATTCGCTTCGGCCAACGCCTGGGCTGGGCCGTGGTTCTGGCCGCGGGCATTGCCGCCCTCTCGTTTCTGGCCAGCGCGGTCTTGCGCGGGAGGGAATCCCGTCGGCGCCAAGCGCAGGTTCTCGTGCTGCTCGGCGAGACGGCAGGAAACGTGCGTCTGCCCGCCAACATCGCTCTTGCCGCCGCGGGGTTGACCGGTGCGCTCGCCGCGCTGGTAGTGCTGCGCTTGGCTTGGCCCGCACTGCTGACCGCGGTGGAAAGGGCGCTGGGCATCGTGCCGACGCCAGCGGGGTTTTTCCTGGGTTTCTGGGAGTGCGCCGTCGGTCTCCTGGCCGCTCCCATTCTAGGTTGGGTACTGGGCTACCTCTCCACTCCTGTGCCTGGCTGGGTCGATGCGTAGGCTCACCATCTGCTTGTTCTTCTTGGTGCCAGGCTCTTCTGCGTGGGCCGAACCAGTCGACGAGGGGGCAGGGCTCGCCCAACGTCTTGCGACGCGCGAGGAGGTCCTGGGAGGCCAGAAGGACCGGGCGGAAGCCAAGCTGCGCGAGCAAGCTCTGTTGTCCTACCGCCTGACGCGACGACGCGAACTGGGCTTCACAGGCAATCCGAAGTCACGCTTGGACGATGCGGAAGCGGCTGATCTAGCCATCGCTTCTCTGGGCAAAGGCTTTGCGGAAACTCGTATTCTGGCGGGCGAGCTCGAGCGGGTGCGTGTCGAGCGCGTGGCGCTCGACCGGGCTCGCAGCCAGCGGGCGGACGCATCGGCAGACACCGGCGAATCTCTCCGCCGTTTCGCCCGTCCGGTGCGCGGGGCCATGGTGGGTGTTCCAGGCATCCGGCGCGACTCCGCTACGGGAACCGAGCTGCGTCGCGATGGAATCGAACTGCTGGCCCGTCTCGACGAACCTGTGCGGGCGGTAGCGGCCGGCGTGATCCGCCGGGTCGAAACCCTGCCCCAGGGCGGCTACGCTGTGGTCACACAACATCCGTCGAAATGGGTCAGTGTCTTGTCGGGCCTGCGCGACGTAGTGGTTGTCTCCGGCGAACCGGTCGAACCAGGACAGGCCCTTGGCTTGGCCGGCCGGAACCTGGACGGCGCCGCCGTGGTTTCGCTCGAGCTTCGACACAACCGCGAATCCGTCGACCCGCGTGAGGTGCTCCCTGGCGTGCCCAAGCGGTAGCCGTCGGGATGCGCGAGCGGTCGTGGTGCCGGCCAGCGTGCCGCGGACAGCGTGAGCGGCGGCGGCAGCGTGAGCGACCAGCGTGATGCGGCGGCTCGCGTGCGCGAGCGTGGCACGCCTTCCGCTTTCCGCCTCTCGCACAATGAAGACGTGCGGTAGTTCATGTAGCCAACCATCTGAGGGCGGCGGCGGTGGGCTTTCCGGGTCGGCGGCTTCGTGGAGCAGACCGCGCTCGCGCAGATTCCGATCGGCGACCCGAAAGGCTCCAGCTAAGCCTTGGCCAGCCGGCCGGTGTTGCGCAGCTCCTCGATGCCGGCCATGAATTGCAATCGCTCAATGTGCTCGGCCAAGGCGGGTGAGGCGTGCAGGTACGCGTGCCACGCCGCTGCTGCAAAGGCGTCGGGTGGCACACCGTATTCCGAGGCCAACTTGGCAGCCTGCGCGAGATGCCGGTCGAGTCTGCTCGCCAACTGGATCTTGTCGGAAGCCTCTCGTTCTCCGGTTTTGCTTTCGGCTTCGGTGCGTGGGTGAGCGGTTGCCATGGCTGCTACTCCTTCGTCTTTGATTCCAGGGGAAGCACCGTCGGAGCTTGGTCAACGCCGCGGTGCTCAGAGCAACCCCAACAGCGCGACGAACTGCCGACGGTCGACTGTGGCCCGTCCTCGCGATAGGGTGTGTTCCAGCGCCGTGCAAAAACCTGACAACCCTCCCGCGATGGTACGCCGCCGGCGAGGGCGCGCGCGCAGCGCGCGGGGCGGGCAGGGTGGGCTGTCCGTCCCGAAGGGCCGGCGGGCTCCCCGCGCGGATAGCACCGACTCTCTAAGAGTTCTGGCTGGTTCCAGTTCTCGGTTCCGGGGCCGGGTCCGGCCGCCGAATCCGCGGCCGGCTCCCGACGGCCGGCTGCCGGATTCGAACCCGGCACCCAGCCCCTGGCTCCGCCGCGGTCGCTCCGGTCGCCCAACCCGCCACGAACTTTCTAGAGGTGGCACTAGGATAATCATGGCCGCGGCCTTGCTGTTGGCTGCGACGTCCGCGTTGGCTGGCCCGCTCGACGATCCTCACGTGGGCAATTTGGGCTTCTCCGGTCCCACCACTGGTGACTTGACCGCGGTGTACTGGAATCCGGCTGCCTTGGGCTTGCTGCAGGGGAATCAGTTCATGTTCGGAGTTTCGCTGCGCGCGACCTACGTCACGGTCGATCGCGCCCCGATTGATCCGACGACGGGGCAGCCGGGAGGAACCAGCAGCTTCCCATCGGCATCCGGCCATGGTCTTGAACAACCCATGGCCTGGCCACCGGGGCCTGGTGGCTTTCTCGGGGTGGGCGCTGGCGTGGCCCGACGATTCGCCTTGGCCATCGTCACCTACACGCCGTTTTCGCAGAAGCTCAGCTTCGATGTGGCAACACCCACCCGCTATCACTTGGTGAGCATCGATTCGCGGCAGCTCGCACTGGCAGCCGGGCTGGCCATCGAACTGACGGATTCGCTGCAGGTCGGTGTCGCGCCGGGGCTGCTTTTCAGCTATGGCCATCTGGTTTTCGACGAGGACACAGCATTGGGCTCGGCAAGCTGTCAAACCGGCTCGTGCGTCGTGGAGAATCCCGAAGCAGCGGCACGCTACGACCTGGCGACGGACGGAACCCAGGCGCCATCCTACTTCGTGGCGGGAGGAATCCATTATCGCCGGGCGGCTTGGGAAGTGGGTCTGGCCTACACCAGCGCGCCGCTGGGGAGCGACGGGACGGTCAAGCTGGCCCTGGGACGCAGTAAGGTGACGTTTCCTTCGACGCCGCCGACCAACGATCTCTGTTCTGCCCTCCACAGTCCCTGCGTGTCCGGCGAGATGCGCTACCATTTGCCCGACCTTTTCACGGCAGGGGTGACCTGGCATGCCACCACTCACCTGGATGCGGTGGGGATCCTGCGCTGGGTTCGCTATGGTTCATATGACCGGATCACCGTCCGCCTCGTCGGCCCGAGCAGCGATACACTTCTGGGCGCCAGCCTTCCCGATCAGTTGGTCCTCTATCGTGGTTTCCAGGATAGCTGGGACATGCGGGCGCGTCTGGTCCACGCACCCTGGCCCTGGTTTCGCTGGAGCGGGACGCTGCGCATGGAAACCTCGGCAGTGCCCGAGGCCAACGTGAATGCCGCCGCGGTAGACGGGCTCAAGCTCGAGCCGGCATTGGCCACCGAGTTCACCGTGGGGCGCCACCTGCGGATTGCGGCCGGCTATGCTTTGACATGGATGTTTCCTGTGACGGTCAGCACCTCAGTGTTCAATCCTGCGGCAGCCGCAGCCTGCACGCAGGCGGCTGGCGATCTCTCATCGCCCGCATGCCAGACGCGTCTGGCAGGCCAGGCGCTCCCGACCGCAGCTGGCAGCTACAAGATGTTGCAGCACACGCTGGCGCTCATGACCACGGTGAGCTTCTAGACCATGCTCGCGCGACCGCTCCCTGCCTTCTTTCTCGCGCTGGTTGGCTGCAGCGGGGGCCCGGTGTTTGAGTACGACTCGCGTCCCATTGAGCTGCAGAGAGCGCCAACCTCCCCTGGTGGGCCTGCCCTAGGCGCCACCCTGGCCAAGGTGCAAGTCGGTTCCGACACCCCGTTGCTCCTCATCGACACGGGTTCCTTGCTATCCAGCCTGCGTCGGGGAGTCTGTCCCTCGCCGACGCCGGAACCCGAAACCTACACCGGGGATATTCAGTTGCTAGGCGTTTCGGAGACCAGCGCGCCCCTGCGGGCTTCGTTTCGCGGCGTCACGCTTTTCGATCTTTGCCCGGGCTCGGTGGGCGACGTCGACACCCAGGCGGCCGGCGTTTTGGGGGGAGATATCTTGCGCAACTTCTCGCTGGCATTCGTGCTCCCGCGCGCCCCGGCCGACCCGAACCATCCTGCCACCATGACCATCTATGGTAGCCTTCCCGCCAGTGATTCCGATCTGGCGGCGAACGGCTACGCCGTGCTGAAGTTCAACCTGCGCGGCACCACCGAGACGGCTACCGCCTCGGGAAGCCGGCGGCCGGGTTTGCCATCCAGCCGGGTCGTGCTGCGGGTGTGCGGCAACCCTCCGGTATTCGATCCGAATGGGCCTGCGCAAACCTGCCCGGTTGGGGAGGTCGAGGTGCAGGCCGCAGGAACCAATCTTCTGCTCGCGCTTAGCACAGGACATGGTCCCTTGGTCCTTGGCGCAAGCGCCTGGCAGCGTCTGGGCGGCCAGGTGCCGACACCGCTGGGGGCAGGGGAGTCGGCACTCTACTCGCCGCTTGTCGCCGATCCGACTCCCGCGCATTGGGCGACCGTGTCGCGCTTGGCGCTGGTGGACGGCGGCTCGGGCGATCCGTGGCCCGGGGCTTGCGCTGAGCTGGCGCGCGATCGTCGCATTGAATGGACGCTAGCGAACCAGAACAATGGCGCCTGTTTTCAGCCTTGTGACGTCAGTGGAGGGGTGGCCCTGCCCGCGGCCGCCTACCTGGAAATCGGTTCTGATCTGCCCGCGGCCATCGTCAGCGACACCAGCGACCTCATCAGCAACCTCAACGAAGACTTTCCGTCGGGTGCTCGGGTCGACGGTGTGATTGGAACTCAAGCGCTGGCTGGGATCCGCATGGAGATCGACAATGTTAGCCAGCCACAAGGCCGGTTCGTAGCAGCTTGTGAATCGGGCACCGATCGACAGACTTGCTGGGCAGCCCCAACCTGTTTGGGACTGAGCGGCTCTGACCAGACTCACACGTGTTTCGGATTGCCGCCACTAGGGCCCGCCCCAGTTTGCCCGCAGTAGGGCGGAGCCTCTGTGTCTACGGGGAAGGCGGCGTTCGGGCGGCAGCCGTCTTGGCCTCCAGAGTGGACACCGTGTCTTCCAACTGCGCAATGGTAGCGCGCAGGTTGGCGACCTCCTGCTGCGTGGCCAAGCCGAAGGCACCCGCGGCCAGTCCTCCGGCCCTATCCATCCCGGACTTGAGCGTGCCGCCCAGGCTGAGGGCCTTCATGGCCGCGTTCATTAGGCGGGGGTCGCTGGCCAGCTTGCTCACGCGCGGGTTGCCCGCCAAGCGCAGGGCCTGACCCACCACGATGTCCTTGATCGACTTGATTACCGGCATGGGAAGTGTCTTGCCATGATCCGGCGGCTGGGTCAACGCGCACGCGGCGGGGCGCGTGGGGAGCCCACCGGCGTTCGGGACGGACAACCCACCCCGCCCGCCCCGAGCTTCGCGCGCCCTCGCCGGCGGCGTACCATAGCGGGCGGAACGAACCCCTCCAGGGTTCCCATATGAGCCTGTGTTGTAGGAAACTGGGAAATCCGGGATAACCAGCCCCGGTACGGATGAACATTCTCAACAGCCCGCTCGGCCAATTCGTGGTCTCAGTCGTCCTGCTGTCCGGCCTTGCGCCGGTCGTCATCTGGTTCTTTCGCGATACCTGGGCGAGCCTCGACGCCGCGGCGGTGGCCCAGCGTCAGAATCGGGAAGGACGCCTTGATCCGCGCACGCCCGCAACCCTGGTGCTGGCCGCGTTCTGTCTCATCCTCATCAACTACTTCGGCAGCCTGGAATTCTTCGACGCACACATCGTGCCGGCCCTGAAACAATTCGAGGCGGCTCATCCCGAGACTCTCCAGGTCTGGCGGTACGAGGATCTCTACTGGCGTGTCTACTGGGGCCTGTCGCGCTACGTGGTCTACCTGTTGCCGTTGGTGGTGTGGCCGCTGCTGTTCAAGGAGAATCCTCTCGATCTCGGCTTGCGTGTGCGCGGCTTTCTCGAGCACGCGTGGATCTATCTCTTGTGCCTGGTGGTGTTGATTCCCATCCTGGCGCTGGTCGCCCACATGGGCGACTTCGGAACCTACTACCCCATGTACCACCTCGCCAGTCGCTCTTGGCTCGATCTCGCGATTTGGGAGGCAGTCTACGTGGGCCAATTCTTTACCCTGGAAGTATTCTTTCGCGGCTTCTGGGTCCGGGGATCGCGCGGTCTGGGCAGCAACGCCATCTTCTTCATGGTCGGTCCCTACGTCATGATCCACTTCCCCAAGCCGTACCTCGAGGCGTGCGGAGCCCTGGTGGCCGGCGTGGTGCTGGGCTCGCTGTCGATGAAGACCCGCAGTATTTGGGCAGGGTTTCTCGTGCACGCGACGGTGGCCGTCCTCATGGACCTGCTCGCGTTGGACCATCGCCATGAACTGCCCACCCTGCTCACCCCCAACTCATCGATCCGGCTAGCTTTCCCCTACACCTCTTTCGTGCTCTTCGGGATCTGGGTGCTCGCCACTGCCGGCCTGGGGTTTGCGCTGTGGCGGCGGCACAGAAAAAGAGCAACCGCGCTTGCATAGCATTCCGCTCTCTCTCCCGTCCCCGGTCCCTAGAACCACGTGAGGTTGTGAGAGAGCCGGATTATTGAGATCGGAGACGGGAGCGAGAGCGGAACACTCCTAGCGACCGTGCGGAAAGCCGACGGAGGCTCTCCGCACGGTGCTTAGGAGCTGGTCGGGACGGAAGCCGCACGCGGACTGCCAGGCGTCGCTTGGGGTCGGGGTTACTGGGGTGGGAGGGAGGGACGCCGGGCAGGCCACTTGCGGCCAACTTGGTCTCGGCCTTCGGATAGTCGTTTGGCAAGCAGGCAAGTTCGGCCGGGATCGGCCAGATTCGCTTGCCAGAAGATCGATATTCCAACGAGCGCTGCGGTTGCATTCAACCAACCGGAGGGTTTCCACACTTGACAGCGTACGCGCCGCTCGACCCTGAAGCAGTCAGACGTGATACTGAAACCGGTGTACGCCGGCACCGCGCCGTGGTGTCAGACTCTGTCCTACACGTGCGTTAGTAAGTCGCACAGCAGCGACGGACGGGTGGACTCGGCTTGGGTTGTCAGGTAGTAGCTCAACTGCATGGAACGGTTTCTGCGGATCTGTCCTGCCGGTGGAGTCGTGGTTGCCCGATGACCAGACGGCACACGTTCTGTCACGGCGACTGGGAATCGGCAGCCATTCGGCTCGACGAGATTATCTGCGCCCATAGCGGTGAAGACCCTTTCGAGGAGGCACTCAAGCTGCTGGTGGCGAAGCTGGCGCACGAAATGGACGCGGCGGGGGTAACCTTTCTCGCCCCGCGCCGTGCTGACGGCGCCGCCCGCGAAGTCAACCGGCTGTTACGGGCCGCTGGGGTTCGCTGGCCCGGAATTCTTGATCCCGGGGCCACGACCCGACTGAGTGAGCCCGAGATCGAGCGCTGCGCCTCGGTGTTGAACTGCGTGCGATTTCTGGCGGATAGCCTGGTCGGGCTCGATTCCATCTTCGAGTTCATGGTCGGAAAGGCCGCCAAAGGGCAGAAGGGCCAGTACTTCACCCCCCGGCATGTGATCGCAGAAGTCGTCGCTATGGTCAGGCCCGCCGCCGGTGAGTGCGTGGTTGATCCGGCCTGCGGATCGGGCGGCTTTCTTCGCCACGCCATCCTGCAGGAGCGTCGCTGTTCGGTGTGGGGGTTCGACCAGGATCCTCGCGCCCTGCGGGTTGCCCGCGTGATGTTGGCCGCCAGTGGTCAGGCGACGGCGCGCCTGATGCGGGTCGACAGCCTGCGACGGCCGGAGGGGCGGGAGCGAGCCGGGGCGGCCCCGGTTCTGGAAGACCTCATGCGCGCGCACGAGCCAAGCTTCCGGGGCTTCGACTTGGTGCTGACCAATCCGCCGTTTGCCGGGGATGTGGGCTCCGAGTACGCCGAGGCCTATGAGCTCGCACGCGGTCACCGCGTAGAACGCGATGTCCTGTTTCTTGAGCGTTGCGTGGGGCTTCTCAAGCCGAAGGGACGTCTGGCCATCGTGCTCCCCCACAACAAGGTTGGCGCGCAAGGATGGGCGTACCTGCGCGCCTGGCTGCTTGAGCGGGTTGCCGTCGTGGCTGTGCTGGGCCTGGGCCGAAACACCTTTCGTCCCCACACCAGTCAGAAGGCGTGCGTGGTCATCGGCTGCAAGCGCCTCCAGCCCACGCGCCACTATCGCGACGAGGAGATTCTGTTCTTCATCAGCGAACGCGATGGCAAGGACCAACTCGGCCGACTTGCCTTTGCCCCGGACAAACAGGTGGTTGACCACGACCTCGCCCAGGCCACGCCACTGGTTCGGCGGCGCTTCGAGCTCTTGCGACGGAGAGCCTGAGACATGGGCATCCACGTTCTCCGCCGCGTGGTGGACCTGGGTGACGGGCTGGTCCTGGCGCCCGAACGCTTCGATCCCCGTCGGCGGGTCGAGGTCTTCGCGCGACGCTGTTTGTCCGATGCCGCAGATCTCGTCGCCGAGAACGTTTCTGCCAGGTCGTGCAACTTGCCGGGCGCGGCCCTAGTTCTCGATACCAAGCACGCCTATGAAGGCTTCGTGGTCTTTCGCCACGATCCGGTTCCACCGGCCAAGATGGGAAGTGCAAAGCGGCGGGTGCAGGCAGGCGATGTCATCATCTCGCGCTTGCGGCCCTACCTTCGCCAGGTGGCCCTGGTCGATGAGGCGCTCTTCGCCCTCTGCCCGGGCGGGAACGCGGTGTTGGTCAGTACCGAGTTTTTCGTCCTACGCGGTCGCGCCGGGCTCGACGCTGC
The DNA here is from genome assembly GCA_003158455.1 of Myxococcales bacterium. GTDB lineage: Bacteria > Myxococcota_A > Polyangia > Fen-1088 > Fen-1088 > Fen-1137. Next base: position 24,422 of record PMJO01000111.1, read on the forward strand.
GGGGTTGGTTCCGTTCCTGCTATCCGAGCGCGTGCAGGCGGCCTTGGCCGCCGGTCAGGAAGGCGGCCACCATCCGCGCTTCTGCAAGGAACTGCTGCTCTCGTTGCCAGTGCCAGACGGCGTGGCCCGCCAGGTGAAACAGACGGCGCGAAACATGCGCAAATTGGCTGCAGCGGTAAGGAATTCACTCATCGCTTCTCGATCCTTGGTGGCAGGCGTGGAAGCCGAAATGGCGCAGAAATAGGGAGATTGCAGTCGCAGGCAGCCTAAGCGAATTTATCTCGACAGCCGTCCGTCGCGCCGCAGTGCGTGCCACAGACACCCCACGCCGGCTTGTTCATTTTCTCGCGACACTGATACCCTATCGGGTCGCGCCTCATGCACGGCACGCACGACTACCTGGCAGGGCTTGCGCAGATCCACACGCGCGAGAGCGTGGAGGAGCGCCGAGCGCTGTGGCGGCAAGGTCTGGCCAGCTTGGCTGTGGCGGCTTCGGATCAGCAACCCACGCCGCTTGAAGGGCTGGCCACCGAACCGCTTCTAAGCAGTGTGCGGGTGGCAGTGTCGAGTGGGTTCCTCGACGACATGAGCTTCCTTTCGCGGCCTGTGGCCATGGCGGCGCTTTTCGAGCTGGCAGGTGCATTGCCTCCCGGTCCGGAGAAGCGTGAGTTGGGCCGACGGGTCTTGACCGCCTTGCACGAGGGAGACGCAGCCACATTCGTGACCCTCGCCACCTCGCTCGCTCTGGCGTCGCCGCGCGCGCTCGGGGGCGCGCTGGTACGCGCACGTGTGGCGCTCTCGCTGCGGCTGCCAATCGCGGCGGGGACAGGCGCGGACACCTTGGCTTTGGCGCTCATCTCGCGGCCCGAGTTGGAGCGCGAATGGCTGACCGCCCATTCACTCGCTGCCTTGCCCTCCCGCCGCCTGGCCGGGCGCCTGCTCGAACGGGCCGCGCGCGAGGCCGCCCGCCGCGCCAAGGAGGGCGACGACAGCGGCGTGCGCGTGTTCGAGCGCCCGACCGTTCGTGCGGCGTGGAGTCGTCTTATCGGGGATCGCGAGTCGCTGGTGTGGCGGCACGTGGCCGCCGCGCGTGGGCTGTTGGCCGCAGCGGTGCCCATGCGTGCCGAGGAGATCGATCGCGACCTCCAGCCCCGCCTGGGTCCCAGCGAATGGCGGCGCGCCGCCACCTCGCTGGCCGCCACGCTCTCCCACGATCCTGACAAAGCCCTGGCCCGCTGTTTGGAGATCCTGGCCAGCGAGATCACAGCCAAGGATCCCGGTGTGGCTTCGGTGATGATCTTCGGCCTTTCGCGCGCGGTAGAAGAAGAGCCCGAGGCTTCGGAGGAGCTTCTGACCAAGCTTGTCCTGGTCGGTGGCATCGACGCCATCGAGGCGCTGGGCGACCTGTACGAGGAGCATGCGGGCAACCCCATCGGGGCGCAGGCGGCGTTTAGTGCGGTGGAGACTCTGCGCACGACCGCGCCTACCGATGATGACGGGGCCGTGGCACTTGTCCAGGCGCTCATAGACGACTTGGACATGGGTGCTGCTGGCCCGAAATCCTCGTTGCGCACCACCCTCGCGGCCGCCCTGCGTGCTTTTGCCGAGGGACAGGATCTCGGCCCCGCCACCGACGCGGCCCTGGCCGCGGCCAACCAGGCGATCACCACGCTCGAGAACACCGGCGACGCGACGTCGGCGGATCGTCAGGCCTTGTTCCGGGCCCTGCGCGAACTGGACGCCGGGCTTCTGCAGACTTCCACCCTGTCCGATCTGATCACGGTGCGCAGCCGCGAGGATCCGAGCCCCGACGGTCCGCTGGCGGACATGTTGTGGCTGCTGGGGAGCTGGCTCCTCGGCCGCGAACAGCAGCCTCTGGTCGAGAGGGCCATTCCTCATGTGACTCTGCGCTTTCGTCAACTGCGGACCTTGCTTCACCTAGTTGACGCAGAATTCGGTGCCACGGACGAGCCGTCGATTCCCGTGCGCAGCCGTTGCACACACACCTTCCGCATGCTGTGTGAGCGGGTGCGCGGCGACACGGTAACCCCCCTGCGCCGGCTGACTTGTGCAACCCTGGCNNTTTAGGGAGCTGTTCGCGGCCATGGCTGAGGTGGCACTTCTGGTGGGGGAGCGCGGCGGCCGCCACGCGGACGAGCAGGCTCTGGTGGAGAGCCTGCGCGGGGTCGCGGAGGCATTGCCCCCGGGCAGTTCAGCGCGGGTCGAAGGCCTGCGCCGTGGCCTGCTCAGCATCACCCGCGCGCTTGAGGCATTCACCGAGGCACAGTGTGTTTCCGACTTGCGTCGCGGTGACGACGGCACCGCGCTCGACCGGCTGGCCGGAGCCATCACCTATGCGGCTCGTCTCATCGCCGGCGCGACCCGGCGCACCGGCTTGCGCGAGGGCTTTTTCCCGTCGTCATCGACGCGCGGCCTGCGCAAGCTGGACGCCTGGGTTGAACGCGCCTTGCTGGAGAAGGATGAGGGCATGGGGGCTGCCGCTACCGTTGCCGCTGAGGCCGTGCGCCATGACCTGCCACCGCTTTTCGCCGAAGTGGTCGGGCGTGTGCTCTTGCGCATTGGGCGCCTGCCCCGCGATCTGTCGGCCTCGGGCGAGATGGCCCGGGTGGTGAGGGCAGGGCGCCAGCTCCCCCTGCCGCCCTGGCTGCCGCCCAGCCGTACCCTCGGTGGATTCTACGTCTTGCGACCTATCGGCACGGGCGCCGGTGGATCGGTTTTCGTCGCCCGCCGGGCCGAGGAGCGCCACGAAGAATCTGCCGAGACGTTTGCGCTGAAGGTACCCGCGTACAACGGCGCGGTGGCTCACACCCTGTCCGAAGAGGAGTTCCTGCGTCTCTTCCGCGAAGAGGCAGGCGCACTCCTGACCTTACCCGGTCACAAGAATCTGGCCGGGTTCGTCACCTTTGATGCCGGCGCCAAGCCCAAGCCCATCTTGGTGATGGAGCTGGTGCAGGGCCCCACCCTGGAACGTCTGCTCGACAAGCGAGCCATGTCCATGCCCATTGCCTTGGATATTCTCGACGGACTTGCGGCTGGTTTGGAGGCGATGCATGGTGCGGGCATCGGCCACCTCGATGTGAAACCGTCCAACGTGATTTTGCGCTACCCAGACGATGTCGGCACCCAGACGCGCAGCCGGAAAGTCCCCAACGTCGTGCCCGTACTGGTGGACTTCGGATTGGCTGGTCGCAAGGTGCGTCCCGGCTGTGGCAGTCCCTACTATGGCGCGCCGGAGGTTTGGGACGCCGCTTACTTCGGCGACCGCACGGACCCACGGGCGACGGACGTGTACGCGTTTTCCTGTCTGACCTACGAGATGCTGACCGGCACCACCCTTTTCGGTGGGGACGCGCTGCCCGCAATCATTGCGGCACATTTGATTCACGAGGAAGGCCCCGAGTCGTTGCGCTGGTTGCACAAACACGGTCAAGCGGGAGCCCTCGCCGACCTTCTCGCCATGGGCCTGCGCCGCAATCCGCGCAAGCGCCTCGGGCTGTCGGACTTCAGAATCGCACTTGGCGAAATGGGCCACGCTCGCCTGCGCGGCTTGAGCTGGCCCTTGCGGAACTAGCGAAGTTCTAGCTCGAAATATCTTTCGACAAGGCCAGCACGCGACTGACCACGGCTCGCGTGCCGGCACACTTGGGCACGAAGTCGTCGGCGCCAGTGGCGTGTAGGCAATTCTGTAACTCCGCGTCTGAGCGCGCGGAAACCAGAACGATCCCTATCCGCCGGCCCTGCGTGGCGGCGCGGAAGCGATTGCACAGTTCGGACACGTCCAGGGCGGGTATGTGCACGTCAGTCACCAGGATGCTCGGTTCGAAGGTCGCGCACAGATCAAGCACCTGGCCCATGGTGGTGGCGGTGCGCACCTCGAATCCGTTGCGCTCGAACACGTGCGAAAGCGCCTGCGCGGCGAATGGGCTGTCGTCCACCACCAGCACCCGGCAAGGATGACCTTCGTTGCCATCCTCTAGCCCGGCTTGCGCGATCCAGCGCGCCTCTTCAAGGTCCAACTCTTCGCGGATGGCGCGAACAGCCGCCGCGCATGCAATCCGAGCCTCGGCCGTGTCTTGAGCCCCGAGACGTCGGGCTGCCGCCTCTGCCTCCCGAGCCAGCTGTGCAATCTGGGGCAAATCCAGCATCGCGGCCTCGCCCCAAATCAAGTGAATGTCCATGCCCAACGCCCTGCCGTCCGCATGTTCGGGGGACTCGATGACCTTCTGCGCTCTCTCGAGCCTTCTCTTGGTTGAGGCAATGAACCTGGTCAGAAACTCCTTGTTTGCGGTAGGTGGCATTGAATTCGTTATCTCCAATACCAAGCAAATGTCGTGCACAGTCTTGCCTTCAGCGATATCGAGAGGTTAGGACAGACCGAAAGCAATGCGGCATGGAAGAAACGGCCGAGAAATGGCAACTTTCGAACTCAGGTAGCGGGGCGGCCGAATCGGGGCGATCATTGGCCTGTTGCGCAATGTCAATAAAGTGACGCTCTTTACGCTCAGAACCGGCACAAATTTGACACCCCTGCACGGGTGAATCGGAATCGAGGAAACCCCATGAGAGACCCAGACCGGGACCGAATCATCGATTTTCACGCGCACGCCTTCCCCGACGGCTTGGCGGAGCGGGCCGTCACGCGCTTGGAGAAAGAGGGCAACGCAAAGGCTTTTCTCGATGGGAAGGTATCCTCCCTGCTGGCTTCCATGGACAGCTCAGGCATCGGGTGTGCGGTGGTGTGCTCAATCGCGACCAAGCCGGACCAGTTCGCACCCATCCTCAATTGGTCCCGCCAGATCGCCTCAGAGAGGATAGTCCCGCTTCCTTCCATCCACCCCAAGGGACCGGATCCGGTGGGCAAGGCGCAGTTGGTGGCGCAAGCGGGTCTGCCCGGCATCAAGTTGCACCCCTACTACCAGGACTTCGAAATCGACGACCCGGCGCTTTTCCATTTCTTTCGCGTGCTGGAGCAGATGGGCCTGCTGGTCGTCTGTCACACCGGATTTGACTTCGCGTTTCCCCGTGACCGTAAGGCAGATCCGGTACGCATCGTTCGTCTGCTCGACAAGGTCCCCAACCTCAGATTCGTGGCGACGCATATCGGTGCCTGGGAAGACTGGGACGAGGTCGAGCGCCACCTCCTCGGCAAGCCGATCTACATGGAGATCTCGATGTCCCTCGAACTGCTCGGCCCCACGCGGGGGCGTGAACTTCTCACCGCCCACCCGGCAGACCGCATCCTCTTCGGCACCGACTCGCCCTGGACCAGCCAGGCGGAGACCCTCCTCCTGGCCCGAGCGCTGGATCTGGGGCCGGAACGCGAGCGCCGTCTCCTCTGGGAGAACGCGCGGGCTCTGCTCGGTTCGCGGCCTGTACAGAGCACTGGAATCGCCCACCCTATCTTGCCATAATGCGGCCACGCCAGCCGCGGCTAGGGGTGATAGAACACGATCCAGATGGTCCCCTCACCGCGGATGGGGGGTATATTCAGCCCTTGGAGATGACCGTGAACTCAACCGTCAAACTCTTTCTGGTGTCCGGACTGGTACTGACCACGTTGCCCGGCTGCGCTTCCAGCCCACCTCCGCCACCACCACCGGTCCCTCTGGCTCTTCCGCCGCCGCCGCCCCCGCCGCCACAACCGCCACCCAGGCAGGTGAAGCTCGTCCTTATGCCGGCCGAGAAGTTCCTGTTGCCCAATGTTGCCAAGGCGCTCAACGAGAAGCTGGCCAAGGCCCTGGTGCCTGGTGTGGATGAAAAGACCGTTGCTGCGATTAGCATGGAGACGGCGCAGGAGCAGGCTGAGTGTTCCCGGGCCAATGACGAATGCTACGCCAGGGTCGCCAGGTTGCTGGGTGGCGACCGCCTGCTATGGGTTGAGATGGAACGCACCGGCAAAGGCAAGAAGAAGGGGCCGGTCAAGATTCTCGTCCTGCTCTTCGACGCCGAGAAGGGCACGATGATCGGTCGCGCTGAAGAGAACCTCAAGCGCGATGTAGTCGACGACTCGCTCGACCGTCTGATCGGCAGGGCTCTCTCGGGTGGCGGTCCGACCGCGCCGCCGCCGCCTCCACCGCCGACAGCTAACACGTTCGCTTCTCCGCCGCCGGGACCACCGCCGGCATGGACATCGCAACCGGGACCGGCACAGCAACCGCCGCCGGCATGGACATCGCAACCGGGACCGGCACAGCAACCGCCGCCGGCATGGACATCGCAGCCGGGACCGGCACAGCAGCCTCCGCCGGCATGGACATCGCAACCGGGACCGGGACCGGCACAGCAACCGCCGCCGGCATGGGCCCCGCAACCGGGACCGGCACAGCAACCGCCGCCGGCATGGACACCGCAGCCGGGAGCGGCGCAGCAACCACCGCCGGCACCGCAACCGGGACTGGGGCCCGCACCGGCCCCGCAACCGGGACCGGCACCCGCCCCGCAAGCGCCTCCGCCAGCCGCGAATACGTTCGCTCCGCCACCGCCACCCTCACCCACTTCGCCCGCAAAATGACTCCATCAAATTGCCCCTACTGCCAAGCCTCGCTCCCGGCCACCCAGCCGGAAGCGGCACAGCCAGTGATTCTCTGCCCAGCGTGTGGCAGGGCGATTGTCATCGCGGCCCCGGTCGCGAGCCGCCTTGGCGCGAACAAGTCGGCCTCGCCCGCCAAGACCCTTATGTGGGGTGGTGGTCCCGTGCCTGGAATGCCCGTCAGGCCAGCCGCCCAATCGGTGGCCGCGCCTGTGCGACCAGGCCCTTTGGCAACTGACAAGTCCGTCCAGCCGGGGTCAGTCGTGTCTCGGCCGGTTGCTGGCTCGACTACCGGAGAGCCCAGACCCGCGATCGCCCGAGCTCCAGCCAGCGGCCAGCCGGCCCAGTCATCGACGCCCGCCAGCCCAGCAGGCGCCTCGGCGTCGCCAGTGGCGGCCGCTGCAACCGCCGGAGCGGCGATAAGGCGTCGAGCCGCGACCGCGGAGTTCGCAATGGCCCCAACCATGGTTCCACCGCCGCCTGAGGCAGCCGCCATGGATGCCCGCCTCACGCAACGGCCGGCAGCCAACGCCACGGGGCCAGCCCCGGGCGCGGCGGACTTGTCGCTCGATCGCGACAAAGAACCGGCACGTGGTGCAACGGCCGCAGGAGGGCCTCCTTCCGCTGAGCCAATTTCGGAGGCAGTCGCGGAGCCCGGAGTTGAAAATGGACCACGCGAGGCGCGCCCCAGCGACCAATTGTCCATCGGAGTCGGAGGGTCCGAAGCCGTCCCCGAATGGGCGGGCTCTGCGCCTTCAATGGGGTTGGCCGCGGGCCTGAAAGGCTCACCGGCCAAAGCCCGGCGCAACATCCTGTTTGCCGTAGGTGGAGTGGGCGTATTGTTGCTGGCGGTCGTGGGAATAACCTTCTTCGCGGGTGGTGGCAAGCGGCATTCCGGTCCGGACCACAAGCAGGCCACGGTCAGGTCGGTGGAGAAAGCCGCCGCGCTCGCACAGCCTGCGATTGCACAGCAGCCGGCCCATCCCGCCGCAGCCATGGAACCCCCCAAGCCCAAGCCGGTGGCGGAAGAGAAGCCGGCGGCCCCGTCGAAGGACAAGCCCGCAGCGGCCGAGAAGATCGCTGCCCCAGCCGAGAAGCCGGCCAAGCCGGAGAAGCCCGCCTTGGCACCAACTCCGGCGCCAGAGAAGAAAGTCGTGGCCGAGAAACCAGCACCCGCCGAACGCCCCCTCGCGCAGAAGCCTGCAGCGGCGCCCAAGCCCGCCGTCGAGAAACCCGTGGCCGAGAAAGCGAGACCATCGAGCGAACTGGCTGTGCCGAGGCCCGAGAAGACGCCAGTGCAGGCCGCCGCGCCCGCTGCCAAGCCTGCAACCAACAAGGCGCAGGAGGCCGCCGAGGCCTATCAGCGTGGGAATGCCAAGCTCCTCAGCGGCGCGCCGGTCGAGGCCGTTCTAGCCTTTTCGGATGCGCTAAAGCTGAATCCACAGGACATTCAGAGCCAGCGCGGGCTGGGCATGGCCTATGCTCAGGCTGGCAATGCGGCCCAGGCCGTGCGCCACTACAAACTCTACCTTAAGGCTTCCCCCAACGCGCCTGACCGCGCACTCATACAAAAGAGAATCGACCAGCTTGGCGGCCGTTGATTGTTGGCAGCCGCCTGCGTTTGGCATTGGTTGAGGACGGGGAAAGTGCGGAACCAGCCAAGTGGTTAAGTATATTGATGATGACTACCAATACTTACCTCGAACCAGGTTGAGCCGAGCATGCGAGGTTGGGCGACTGCGTGGCACGACGACATCACAATCCATCATCCGCAAAGAGGCCATCGTGGGTTTGAAACTGACCGTTCGACACTGTTTGCTGGCTAGCTGCGCTTTCTTGTTGCTTGCACCCGCGTGCGGGACGTCGTCGAAGAGTACCCGGCGAACCTCCGCGTCGGCCAAGAAGAAAGCTCCCGCAGGGCAGGCAGCCGCCGCGGGATCGCCGAGCAAAAGCAAGCCTGATGTGCAATCGTCAGGCTCCGGCAAGGCTGCGAAAGCAGTCGCTGCGGTTGAGGTGAAGAAGCCGCCGTCGCCGCCACCGCCGCCGCCCGAGCCCGATCTGCCGACCCGCTTTCCGCACGGACTTCTTTGCCCAACCCCTTCTGAGGTGCAGACAGGCACCGAACTCGTCATTCGCTGCGCGGCCAAGCCGGCGCTGGCCACGAAAAGCGTCGTTCTCCAATACCGGCCATCGGGTACTGACCGCTTTATCACAATCGACGCGCTCCGCTCGCCCAAGGGCTGGTACGTGGCAAAGATCCCGGCTGCCGAAGTGAAGGGCAGTTCGCTGCAGTTTTTCGCTCAGGCATACAACGCGAATAACAAGGTAACGGCATCGAACGGCGACGATGAAAGCCCGAACATCTTGCTCATCCGAAAGGCTACCGGAACAGGCAACCCAGACCAGCCTGTGTTGGACGACGACCCATTGGCCCGCATCCACGGGGAGTTGGAGGCCGCAAACGCCGAGAAGAACGAAGGACGTCGGCGGGCAGCGCCGAGCGCGTGGTTCGGCCTGGGCGCGGGTACCGGCTGGGGTTGGTTTCCGACCCGAGTGCCGGAAATCTACACCGGAGCGAAGGTGACAGGTTGGTCGTTCGGCGGCATCCCTTTTCTGCCAGAATTTGGCTACCAGTGGACTGATCACATCGCATTTGCCTTGCAGGGGCGATTGCAGTACCTACCAGGGGACCTGGGAGCCGGGTGCGGCACTACTTGCCCAGCTTTGCGGGAATGGTCCTGGGCCGTGTTTGAACGTGCGTATCTGTTTACTGACAGCCTCTTCGGACGCGCGAGCAATCTGCAACTATTCGGGACCGCCAACCTGGGCGAGGGCACGGCGTTTCGTCTCTACGTCGACAAGAAACCCAGCAGCAACTCTAACGCGAACTTCATGACTAGCGACACCGTGCGCGGCGGTCCCTTTGTGGCCGGCTTGGGCGGTGGCGTGACGTATAATTTCACCAACTACTTCGCGCTCGTCGCCGAGCTGCGTGCTCTGTTTGGCTTCTGGGACGTGGCCATGATATTCGAGGGGGCGCTGTCGGCCCAGGTGAAAATCTGGTCCCCGGGCGCGCAGCGCGCTGCCCCGGCCGAAACCGAGCTTGCGCCCGAGCCCACGCCCGACTACCCACCGATCGAGTAGCCGATTCTGTGGCCTGGCGCTGCTACATCTCGTCCAGGATTTGCCGGACCACATCGACCGCAGGCTTGCCGCGTGGGGTGTAGCCGGTGGACTCGGGCCCGCCGTATCCGTACCAGTTCCATAGGTAGAGGCCAGCCAGGCGCGAAGGGGACTGCCCGCGTACGGTCCACGCTTGCCGGAAGGCCTGGAAGGCGCGCGCCTGCTCATCCACGTCGGGCGCTCCACCTTTGACCTCATCCCAGGGTGCAGCGGTCGCACCGGTCCGCGAGCGGTACCCCAATTCGCTGAACACGAATGGCTTGGCGTACGAGGCCAGGTTGAACTCGATCTCGCGCCGCAGGCTGCGCCAGCGCGCAGTCAGCGCCGCCACATCGCTTGGGCCGTCCTTCTCGCGCAGCTTGAAGTAGGCCACCACGCCGATCTCATCCACCAGGTCATATATCCGGACTTGCTGATAATGGTCCCAGTTGGCCGAGTACATGAGCGTGCCGGAAAAGAGGGCGCGGATGCGTTGGAGCAGGGGCCGCCAGTGCGGCAGATCACCGTCCAGCGACGACAACTCGCTCCCCACGACCAGGCGCGAGGCGCCGGTGAGCGCGCCCAGCGAGGCCAGGTCGGCCAGCAACTCGCCGTAGCTGGCGAACCAGGCATCCCGATGTGCGGGCGCCAGGGTGCCCCGCCATTCTTCGGGACTGCGTGGCTCGGACAGCCGCACGATGGGGAACAGGGTGACCTCCAAACCGGCCCGGCGCGCAAGCCGAATGGCATCTGCGATGGCTTCCAAGGTGGGCGAGAGTCGCGTGTGCAGCTTGAGCGCGGTCGAGGCCCCATCCGTCTGGTACCAGGGCACGATCAGTGCCACATGGGTCGCGCCCAGGGCTGCGATCTCGTTGAGCAAGGGCGCGTAGGAAAAGCTTGTGTCCTCGGCGAACAGCCCCAGAGCCACCCCGCGCTGTTTGGCATCGGCTGGTTCCGGCACCGGCATGGTCTCAGACGATGGGGCCTGGGAAGGATCACCGGCCTGGCGGCTCGCAGGCAACGAGTGCGCGGTGGGCGACACCGCCGCCAGCAGTGGCGCCAGGCAAAGCCCAGTCAGGGCCAGCAGCGCATTTCGGCGATCCATGCCGGTCCAGTCTACCGTAACGCGAGCGTTTTCCCCACGGCAACCTTCCACTGCCGGCGCAGCCGCGAACCGCCTCGGAAGAGCAGGACGTTCCACGATCGAGTCGCGCACCCGATCTCCCCGCGATTGCGCAAGGACCACGGCTCGGCTAGCGTGGAGGCACCGATGAAGCACAACGTCGCAGCTTGGGTCCTGGCCCTTTCGTTGCCGTTCATCACGGCGAGCGCCGCGGCTGAGCGTCCATCCTATGACCGTCGCACCGGCCTGCTGGAGGTGCCCCTTCTGGGTCTGCGCAAGGCGGCCGAACGCGGTGATCGGGCTGAGCTGGGCCGCTGGGCGGCGCGCATCGGGGTGGCGCGGCTGGCGAAGGCGTTGGCTGATCCTGACCGCAGCCTGGCCCTGGCCGCGCTAGACAGTGTGCCCTACTTGCCGGATCGGTTGCTGCTGCTCGATCCTGTGCTGGCCCGGTGTGATTCGGCCGACGCACAGCTTGGCGAGCGCGCGCTGCGCACGATAGGTGTGCTGCTGAGTGATGCCGATTCTGGTCTTCTCGACGCGTGGGAAGTGCCAGATGAGGTCGCCCAGCGGGCGTGCCGGGTTCTGGCTGTGGCAGCCTCCCGCGCGGATCGGGCAATCGACCTGCGGCTGGCCGCCCTGCAAAGCCTGGCCGACGCAAACGCGCTGTGCGCGGGGAAGAACGACCTCTTTGCGCTTCTGCATGATGCTTCCCCTGACATCCGCCGCGCCGCAGTTTTGGTCTTGCCACCCAATGGTGGGCGTACGCTGTCTGCCTTGCGCGAGGCGGGCAAGGATGCGGATCCAGGCGTGGTGGCGGCTGCCGGCGTAGCCCTCTGCCGGCAACAACTCGCCCCGCGTGCGAAACCGATTCCGCCACCTTCGCCTGCTCGGCCTTGGCGCGAGCTGGTGCTGGCGCCCGGCACGCCAGGAGAAGACGCAGCCGAGATGCTGGCTTGTCTAGCCGATTCCACCGATCCCACGGATGCCAAAGCCATGGAAGAGCTGCGCAGCAAAGGCAACCCTCTTCTGCGCGACCTGGCCAAGCCGGTGGCCGATCGTCCATGAAGTCAAGCGGATCGGGTCGCGCGGCGCTCGTTCTTCGCTGTCTTCGGAAGAAGCTCAGGACACGCAAATCCACTTGTCCGCGCCTCGGCGAAGAGTAACCTAGTCCAGTAAGACGCATGGCGCTACAGGCTGGCCAGCTTTTTGGAAACTACCGAATCGTCCGCCTACTCGGCGAAGGCGGTTTTGGCGAAGTCCACCTTGCCGAGAATCCGCTCATCGAACGCCGTGCGGCCGTCAAGGTCCTGCACACCGCGCTGGCAAAGGACGCGGAGCTGGTCCGGCGTTTTCTCAACGAGGCACGGGCTGCCAGTGCCATCCGGCATCGCAACATCATCGAAGTATTCGACGCTGGTGTGACACCCGAGGGCGCGCCCTACATCCTGATGGAGTTTCTCGAAGGCGTGTCGTTGCAGAAGCGCCTGACAGACGGTGGGCGCCTGGCCGTGCCGCAGACCCTAGAAATCGCACGCCAAGCAGGGTCGGCCCTAAGTGCTGCCCATGCCGCCGGAATTGTTCACCGCGATCTCAAGCCGGAGAACCTGTTTCTGGTGCCCGATGCAGCCGCACCCAACGGCGAGCGGGTAAAGGTTCTGGATTTTGGCATCGCGAAGATAAGACGCTCGGGTGGCACGGGTGGAACGATGCGGACGCAAGCTGGACTGATCATGGGCAGCCCGGCGTACATGTCGCCGGAGCAGTGCAAAGACAGCGCGGACGTGGATCTGCGCTCGGACATCTACTCGTTCGCGATNNGTGGATCTGCGCTCGGACATCTATTCCTTTGCGACCATCATCTACGAGACCCTGGCGGGTCGGACACCCTATGTGGCGGCAACCGGGACGGAGATGCTGGTCATGCACTTGACTGGGACGCCCGCGCCCTTGCACGAGTTGGTGGACGGTTTGCCGGCCCACGTGGAGGCGGCGATCATGCGCGCGCTGTCGCGGGCGCGCGAAGACCGTTTCGACAGCATTGCAGCGTTCGTGGGTGCGCTGCGGGCCGATGCGGGCGGGGACGCGACCGCTTTCGGTCGCTCGTCGCCCTCGGAGGATCTGCCGACGTTCGGGGTAAGTCCGGTGACAGGAGGCGCGCGGACCGTCGCGGTTCAGGCAATCACCACCCTGTCGCGCGCGACCGGCGAGGCAGGGCCGGCAGAGAGCGAGGATGTGCGGTTGACGGCTGTGCGAAATCGGCGTTGGCCGCTCTTCGCACTTGGCGCGGGAGCTGCGGCCGGGCTTGCGATCTTTCTGTGGGTGCGCAGTCCCGACTCTGTGACGGGAGCGACGCCAGGTACGCTGAGAGTTGCGGCGGCGGATGCGGCGATTGCCGGTTCAGTCGTGACTGCCCGACCGGATGCAGGCGCGCTGGCGGTTCCCGGCAGAGCTGACGGTGGGGCAGCCACGCACTCTGCGACCGGGGGACGGGTCGGCACGACGAAAGTGCATCGGCAACACGACGGGAACCCTCGTCCCCCCAGCAACAACAAAAGCGTGGAAAACTCGTGGATCGTTCACTAGCCAGATTGTCATGGTAGCCTGACCAGGTGATTTCGCGAACCGCCAGGCCAACCTTGCTTGCCCTGGCCGCGGCATGCCTGGGGGCCTGCGCTGCCCAGCTACCGCCGGTCACCAAGCTGGTCAATGACCGGCAGATCACTACGCGTTCGGTGAGTGCCAGCGCCTATGAGCACGCCAGCCGCGCGTTCCTCTACGAGGAGGAGGAGCGCTGGCAAGACGCCGCCGCGGAATTGCAGCGGGCCCTGGTATTCGACGACGAATCGCCTGAGCTGCAGGCGCATTTGGCCGAGATCTTCATGCGTATGGGGCGCCTGTCCGATGCGGACGCGGCCATCCGCGCTTCGTTCAAGATCGAAGTCACGGCCGACGGTTTGACCGCCGAGGCGCATTTGCGTCAGGCCCAGGGCGATGTGGTGGGCGCGGTGCAATCCCTGCGGCAGGCGGTGGGCAAGGTGGATTTTGCCGACGAGCCCGACACGGCTGAGGCGGTCTATCTGGAATTGGCTGAGGGGCAGATTCTGGCGCTCGAGGTTCCGGGTGCGGCCAGCACGCTGGCCGATCTCTGCCAGCGTGAACCGGCCTCGCTTTCAGGGCATATGCACCTGATGGCGGTGGCCTGGGCGTTGGGAGACATGGGGCAAAGCGAAGCGCAGCTTCGCCAGACTGTGTCCCAGGAACCCAACCATATCGAGGCGCTCACCGCCCTGGCCTGGCTCTTGGCCGCCCAGGGACGCAACGATGAGGCCCGGCGGGCCTTCCGCGAGGCCTTGGATAGGGGAGAGGGGTCCTTGGACATCGCGGCGGCCTACGCGCGTTTTCTCGTCGGCCTTGGCGACAACAAGGCCGCCGAGCAGTTGGCCGACGATTTGGTTTCTCCCCTGGCCGGCTCGGATTCAGAGAGTCTGGCGGGCAGCATTGAACTGGAGCGTTCGGCGCACCGGCTCGACCGAGCCCTGGCGCTGGTGAAGAAGGCGCAGGATGCAGGCGTGGCCGACGACGCCAAGACGCGGCTGACGCTGACAGCGGCCGCGCTGCTCAAAGAGAAAGACCAGAGCGACGAGGCAGTGGCGACTTTGGTCGCGGTACCCAAGACCTCGCCGCGGTACTTCGAGGCGAGTTTGCGCGCGGCGGAGCTGCTGCGCGACCAGGGCAAGACCAGCGAGGCGGCGCGTCTGGCAGAAAGCGCCGCGGCCGCGGCAGGTGACAATGCGGGGCAGAAACTGGATGCGGCGATTGCGCTGGCCTTCATCGACGAGAAGCGCGGCGATGCGGTCATGGCCACGCGCCGGTTGGAGGAACTGCGGGCCAGCCAGCCGGACCAGGCACACTTGATCTTGAGCCTGGCCATGATCGAAGAGCGAAGGGGCGCTTGGCAGCATGCCCTGGACCTGGTCGAGCCGCTCATCAAGAAGAAGCCCAACTCGGTTGAGGTGCTCAACTTCTGGGGCTTCGTCGCCGCGGACCATGGCCACGACCTGGACAAGGCGCGCAGACGGCTGCAGGCCGCGGCGGCGTTGGAGCCTGGCACGGGTGCGGTGCTCGACAGTCTGGGCTGGGTAAGCTTCCGCGCGGGCCAACTGGACAAGGCCGGTATCTTTTTGGAGCAGGCCGGGCGGTTGGACCTTGCCGACCCCGAGATCCTTTCCCACCTGGGCGATCTGTACGCGAAACGATCGGAGCCCGAACGGGCCGCAGCCGCGTACCGCAAGGCCTTGAGCCACAAACCCGAGGAGCGCCTGCGCCGGCGGCTGGAGGAGAGCCTGGCAGGCATCGAATCCCAACGCGCCGCCGGGCGATAGCGAATGCAACGAAGGTTCGTCCACAGCTTCGGCGGCGTTGCAGGCGTCGCGTTTTCCTTGCTTCTGGCTGGGTGCGCGACGACGGCACCGGTGCGACGGACCTATCCGGTTCCCAGCGCCGATGAGCTGCTGGCGGTCCTGCGCGCGCGCCAAGCCGGCGCGCGCAGTCTGAATCTGGAGACGCGCACAACGAGCTGGCTGGGGGGCGAGCGCGTGCGCGGCACGGTGCAGATGCTGGTCGAGCGCGCGGGCAACCTGCGCTTCGAGGCCGAGGTTGCGTTGCAGGGCACCGTGGCCGCGCTGGCCGTTCACCAAGGCACCTTCGTCTTCGTCGACCACCAGAAGAAGACTTTTCGCCAGGGTCCCGCCACCCCGAGTGACGTGGCTTCTTTGATTCGTATCCCCCTGCCCGCCGAGGCCGTGGCCGCGATATTGCTGGGCGACGTGTTCGTGCCCGAGGCAAGCAAGGCGCTGGATGTCGGGTGGGATCAGGGCGCGGATGTGCTGCACCTGCAGGCGCCGGACGGCGCCGAGCTGTGGGTGAGTCTGCGGCGGCCNNGGGCAGTCGTTCCCTGGGTTCATCCGCTTTGCCGAGCCAGGTCGCGATTTCGACGACGGGGTGGAGATCAAGGTCCGCGACCGCATCGTGAACCCCTCCTTTCCGGCCGACGCCTTTCTGCTCGCGGCCCCGCCCGGCTATCTGCCGCAAGAACCGGGGACGTAGGTAGCTTTTTCACACAGAGTGCACGGAGAACGCAGAGGTCGGAAGAGAAGAAAAGGGTTCGGACGCAAAGGGAGCCAACCTGCTTTTTTCCGCCTAGGCTCTGCGGACTCTGTGCCCTCTGTGTGAAATAACTAACTCTCCTCCGGGCGCCCCTCGCTCGATGTTTCGTCCTTGGACCGTTCCCCCTGCACATCGGCCTCCACCTTGATCGCGCCGCCGTCCAGATACACACGCACGCGGCCGCTCGACGCCTCGGCAAAGGATTCAAAGGCGGCGTTTTCAATGTGGCGGGTCAGGACCTGTTGCAGGCCGCGCGCACCGGTTTCGCGCTTCAGGCTCTCGGCCACGATTTTCTGAATGACCGCATGCTCGACTTGCAGCTCAAAACCCTCTTCTTCAAATTCTCGGGTGAGGCGGTCCACGACGTTCGACTCCAGGATGTCGGTCAGGGTGGCCGCGTCCAGAGCCTGGAAAGGCACGAAGCGCGAGAAACGCGCCAGCAACTCGGGAAGAAAGCCGTAGGCCTGGAAATTGGCTACATGCTCGACCTCGTCGGGTGTGTAGCTGACCGCGACCGCGTCGGGCGAGCCGCTGCCCAGAGGAGTGCGGCCGAACCCGATAGAATCGCCGACTGCCCGACGGCGCGCCACCTGCTGAAAACCGGAAAATGCCCCGGCGGCGATGAACGCCACGTCGGCGGTCGACATCAACACGTGGTCGTTGAAGCTGGAATGGGTCAACTCGAGCGGCACCACGACCTCGGACGCTTCCAGCATCTTGAGCAGCTCGCGCTGCACGCCCAGGCCCGTGACGTCCTTGGTGGTCCCGGCGCCGGCGAACACGGCGTTGTTCTGCCCGGACGCGATCTTGTCGAACTCATCCAGACACACGATGCCGATCGCAGCCAGCATGGGATTGTCATCGGCCACATGCAGAAGGCGGGTGAGGATCGTGCTCGGGTCTTGGCCGACGTAGCCAGTTTCCGAATAGGTGGTGATGTCGATGATCACAGTGGGCAGGTGCAGGATCTGCTGGAACAGCAACTCGACCAGAAAGGTCTTGCCGCACCCGGTGGGTCCGATGAGCAGGGTATTGGATTTGGGCAGCAGGTGTTCGCGCTTGACCCCGTCGACGTAGATGCGCTTGATGCGGCGGACGTGGCGGTAGGCCATGAGCGCCACCGCCCGGCGCGCCTGGTTCTGGCCGCGGTAGCCAAGCTCCTCGAGTCGCCGGTAGATCTCACGCGGCGACAGCACGCGAAGCTCCTTGGCGAACCTGACCAGGTTCTCGATGCCGGACCGCCGAGCCTTCTTGAGCTGTTCCACCGTTCGCTAAGGCTAGCACAGGGCCGCCTCTCGGTCGCAGCCGTCGGGATCTGGCTCCTATCCAAGCAGGGTCTGGCTCGCACCCCGTGCTGTGATGACGAAATCAACGGCCGAGGAAGTTCATCAGCCAGGTCATGGCCGGCCGCATCACACCGCTGCTCTGCATGATTCCCGAACTCGTTTCCCAGGTTTGGCCGACGACGTAGCCCCAGATCGTGATGCCCTTGATGTTGGCGTTGCTCATGAACATCGTGAAGTGGTCCTTGTAGCTGCTCAGCTGGGTATCGTCCGACGAGCTGTTGATGTCGTACTCGGTGATGTAGACCTCCAAGCCCGTCGCACTGGCTATGTTGTCGATGTTTGACTTCAGCGTGGTCGCCGGCAAGCTCGACGCACCATGGGTTTCGCAACCAACCCCATCGATCGGCGCACCCAGTGTCTTGATCGCGGTCACGATATCGATGGTGTGCTGGGCACCGGCTGATTGCTCGTCGTTGTTGTATTCGTTCAGAATCAGGATAGCGTTCGGGCAGGCAGCGCGCGCCCATTTAAAGGCATTGGCGATCCAGTCCCACGTACTGTTGGTGCCGCCTCCAATAGCACCGTCGTATGCCGGAGTCGTATGCGGCGGTGGCTCGTTGACGACGTTGATGATCTGCACTTTCGGGTATCAGTACAGGTCCAGCGCGGGTTGCAGATCGCCTTTGCGTCGATACGCCGTGGCGAGGTTAAAGAGAAAGGCCGGATCGCTGCGCAGCTTGTAGGCTTCCCGGTACTCCGCGATAGCATCGTCCCATTGGCCAAGATCGAAGTACTTCGTGCCTTTCAGGTAGTGCTGGCGCGCCTGCTCGGTCGCTTCATCGTCGGCGCGTGCGGGCCCTGGCACGCAAGTCAGGGCAGCCGCGACTGCCAAGACAAGCAAGGCGGCCGCGACCTGATTCCTGGCACCCAGGCCGCCGGCAGAACGACTGCGCATCGAGTTCGATCCTCCTTGAGAAGAGCGTCCAAATTGTAGCCGAAGTGCGCCAGGGTGG
Source organism: Myxococcales bacterium (assembly GCA_003158455.1). GTDB lineage: Bacteria > Myxococcota_A > Polyangia > Fen-1088 > Fen-1088 > Fen-1137. Next base: position 42,722 of record PMJO01000111.1, read on the forward strand.
TGTGAACCGTTTCGCGCCGGCTGGCAAGGGCTGACACAAGGCGGCGACCTCACTATCGCCGTTGACGGATCGGGCCTCGGCTGGGACACTTACACCCCCGCAACCGACTATTGGAGACCATCCGCATGTCTGAGTACTTGTTCACGTCCGAGAGTGTTACCGAAGGCCATCCCGACAAACTGTGCGACCAGGTGTCGGACGGCGTGCTCGACGCCATCATCAGCGAAGACAAGACCTGCCGGGTGGCCTGCGAGGCTTTGACCAAGACCGGATTCGTGATGGTGGCCGGCGAGATCACCACCACCGCCAAGGTCGAGTTTCCCGCCATCGTGCGCGACGTGGTCAAGGGCATCGGCTACGAGGACTCGGCCATGGGGTTCGACTGGAAGACGTGTGGCGTTCTGGTGGCCATCGAGCGCCAGTCACCTGACATCGCCCAAGGGGTGGATGGCCGTGGCATCTATACCCACGACGAGCAGGGCGCGGGCGACCAGGGCATGATGTTCGGCTACGCTTGCGACGAAACGCCCGAGTTGATGCCGGCGCCCATCATGTTGGCGCACAAGCTGGCCAAGCGGCTGTCGGATGTGCGCAAGAAGCGCATCGTGGATTTCTTCCGTCCCGACGGCAAGAGCCAGGTGACGATTCGCTACGACGAGAAGAACCAGCCGGTCGCCATTGATGCCGTGGTCATCTCTACCCAGCACAGCGAGAGTGTGAAGTACAAGCTGCTGCGCGAGGTGGTGATGGAGGAAGTCATCAAGCCGGTGCTGCCCGCGCGCCTGGTGTCGGGCAAGACCAAGTACTTCATCAACCCCACCGGCCGCTTTGTGGTGGGCGGCCCGATGGGCGACTCAGGGCTCACTGGGCGCAAGATCATCGTGGACACCTACGGCGGCATGGGTCGCCATGGCGGCGGCGCCTTTTCGGGCAAGNNTACATCGCCAAGAACCTGGTGGCGTCCGGCCTGGCACGGCGCTGCGAGGTGCAGCTTGCCTACGCCATTGGCGTGGCCCAGCCGGTCTCCCTGCTGGTGCAGACCTTCGGCACGGGCGCCCTGCCCGACGACCGCTTGTCCGAGTTGGTGCAAGCCAACTTCGATGCGCGCCCGGGAGCCCTGATCCGCGAGTTGGATCTGCGCCGGCCAATCTTCCGCAAGACCGCTGCCTACGGCCACTTCGGTCGCAGCGACGCCGAGTTCACCTGGGAGCGCACCGACCGGGCCGAGGCGCTACGCGAGGCTGCCGCGGGTGCTCATGCTGCGAGCAAGCCGGCCCGCGCGGCCAAGCGATCGGGCAAGAACGGCTCTGCGCGCAGCAACGGCGCTAGCACTGCTGTTTGAGATTCTCCCGTCGCCGTCGCTGCTGCGGAACCCTCAAAGGGTTCCGCGCCTCCCGCGAAGGGAATGGTCGAGCAAAGCTCAACCATTCCCACGCGACTGCTGCGGCCCCCGTCCGCCGCCTCACTCCTCGGTCAAATACGTCCAGTATTCTCCCTCGTCGTTCGTTGCGGGCGGGGCCCTCGCTACGCGCCGGCTCGGTCCGAATTTCAAACAGTAGTGCTAGCGCGGACGCCGGATAAACGCCGTCGCTTTCACCGCCTCGACCACTTGTTCGGCCGGTGGCCGCGCTTTGAAGCGAACCTCGGTGTGCGCCAGGATGTCGTGCAGGGCCAACCGTCGGGGATGGAAGGGCACCAGGAGAAACCCGGCCAAGTACGCCACCAGGATCGCGGTTGCCAGCGCGACATAGAGGGCAGGCAACGCAAGCTGCGGCAAGGTCAGACTGGCCAGGCGAAAGGCCACGCGCTGATCGCGATGGAGAAAGTAGACGATGGTGGCCAGCACCGTCCAGCCGAGAGGGCCCCAGGCAAAAACCAGAAAACGAATCAGCGCCGCCTTCCATGAAATCCGGCCTCCCGCTGGATCTTCTACCCGGATGCCGAGCAACCACTTGCCCGGAGTTTGCCCGAGCAGACGATGGAAAAGAACGAAGTACGCCAGCGCGGCAGGAATGGCCCAGAGCCTGGCGAAATAGCCAAGCACAGCCAGCAAGAGAGCATCGATGCCGAGAGCGATCCCGCGCGTGCGAAAGCCGGATAGCTCGCGGCGTTCGGCGCGGGCCGACTCCAGCGCTGCCAGTAGATCGTCGTAGTTGGCAAAACGGGCGTCGGGCTCCTTGGCCATCATGCGCTCGACGATACGAGCCAGCACCGCTGGAACGTTGGGATTGGCCACCCGCACCGGCGTGGCCTTGTCGGTGACGTGCATCGAGATCACGCCTACCGGCGAGGGGCCGGAAAACGGCGGCTGGCCGCACAGCATATGGTAGAGCGCGCAACCGAGCGAGTAGATATCGGAGCGAAGGTCGACCGTGCCGCCGCGTCCTTGCTCGGGTGACATGTAGAGGGGCGAGCCAATGATTGCCCCGTCGCGCGTGAGCTGGGAGTCGCCGTGCATGCTCTTGACCAGCCCGAAGTCGAGAATCTTGATGCCTGCCTCGCGATCGAGCATCAGGTTCGATGGCTTAACGTCGCGATGGACGAAGCCCTGGGCAGAGGCCGCACGCAACCCGCGCGCTGCCGCGATGGCGTATTCCAGAGCCTTGGCCCAGGGTAACGGTTCCGGCCGAGCCAGCAGCGAGTCCAGCCCGGGACCTTCCAGATATTCCATGACGAAGAAGTGAAAACCGCGATCCTCTCCGATGAAGTAGATCTGCGCGACATTGGGATGGCGCAGCCTTGCCTGTGCGCGCGCTTCGCGCTCGAAACGCGCAACCACCTCGGCATCATGGGCAAATTCGGGCGCCAACACTTTGATGGCGACCGGACGTTCCAGAGAGGTGTCGTTGCCGTAGTAGACCGCGCCCATGCCTCCGCGGCCGAGCTGGCGCACGACCTCGAAGTGCTTGAGGCGAGTGCCTTCCAGCGGCTCGGCGGAGATCCTGGTCTCGGCTTCAGCCGCATTCCTGACCAGAATTGTCGCGTCGAGAGAAGGAAGACTTTTCTCTCCGTCGCCCATGGACACACAGAATAGCCCAGAAAGGGCTAGAGCTGCATTTTCACTGGATGGTGGAGTTGGTGACCGTGATCGGCGTATCGTCGAACGCCGAGATCTGTTGGTACTTCGGATACCACGAGCCGCCGACGTTGTTGGTGATTACCGAACTGTCGATCACGATGTTGCCCGTGTGATCGTCGGTGACGAAGAAGATCGCGCTGCCGAAAGCGTTCACCTGGTTGTACTCGATGCGTGTGCCGCACAGGCTGAGCGTCATGGTGTTGCCATCATTGTAGATGGCGCCGCCGCTGCCGCCGCCTGACGTGCCCGAAGTCGCCGGGTTGCCTCCGTTGCCGATAGCGTGGTTGTAGCTGAAAAGGCTGTTCAGGATCGTCCACGACACCCCGATGCTGCTGATTCCGCCGCCGTTTGAACATACGTTGCCAACGCCGTCAGAGCCACCGAAGGTGCTGTTGACAACGTAGACGGGTAAATTGTTGTATTGCTCAAATGCGCGGATCCCCGCGCCGCCGACATCGGGGCCGGAGTCGGCACACACATTGTTCATGAAACGCGAATTGATGACCTTTAGACGTCCGCCGCTGGCATAGATGGCACCGCCGCCGTCGTATTTGGTTTCGCCCTTGGAGTTGGCGTTGGCAAAGGTCAGGTTCTGTACAGTGAGCTGGGGCGTCTCTTGATTGTCGCAGTGGCTGGTGGTCCAAACCTGATTCTTATCGCACGTGTTCATGTAGAGAATGCGCGTGGTGCCGCCGCCGCTCAGGATGACCTTGCCACCGCCATCGATGACGATCTTCGGCCCTTTGTCGTTGAACACCTTGGCTGGTTTGGTCAGGGTGATAGTGACTGGATCCGGACCACAGTTGAACGTGATGATTCCACCTGCCGCCACGGCGGAGATGAATGCGTCGGGCGTGCAGCTCTCCGGTGTGCCGGCGCCCACCACCGTGGTGGGACTGGACACATCCTCGAGTTGCGCATCGGCGGGAATCGGACACTTGCCATCGGGATTGCCCGGCTCGCCGGGTTGGATCGGAACCACGATACTGCCGCTGCCCGCCGCGCCCCCTGTACCGCTACCGCTGCCCGCCGCGCCCCCTGTACCGCTGCCACTGCCCTCTGTGTCCCCTGAACCACATGCGCTGAGGAGTATGGCGGTACCGAAGGCGCAAGCGCGTGCCGTCGAAGTAATGAACCAACTCTTGCTGGAGCCGAGTCTCTCNNTCGCACTCGATCCGTTCCGACAGACACTGCCTCATGCCGATGGCTGCAAGTCTTCCGCTCGCCAGTTGGGTGATCTCCACGCGGGCGGGATTCGCCCGGTCGATCCTGCCGCCTGCGCGATTGGCCGCGCCGCCGAATCGGCCAGCTCTTCTTCGAGATCGATCCAGTCAAGTCTGGCACCGATGCGCGCCAGCACGGCGTACAAGCCGACCCGAATGCGAAACAGGAACATAAGTCTGTCCGGCAGGCGCAGGTGCAAAAGGCTCTTCCTCAACCTCGCCACTTGCCCCATGGAGATGGCCTGGTCTGGCTCGACCCGGTGCCTTCCGGGCTCAAGCAAGGGCGCGTAGAACCCGCGCAAGATGGCGCGGGTGACATCAAAATCGCGCGAAGGATGGGTCATGCCGATGGCCGCCAGCGCGGTCTGAATTTCGCTGGCATCGTCCTCGCGAACCGCACGCGACAGGCGGGCGAGCCAGGCGACCACTCCTGGCTCAAACTCGCGCACGCAGCCGTGATCGAGGATAGTCACGCGGCCATCGGGTGCAAAGAGCAGGTTGCCCGGGTGTGGATCGGCGTTGCAGAGTCCGTGGCGGTAGAGTGTGCCAACGTAGAATTCATAGAGAGCGCGCGCTGCCCGGGTTCTCTCCGCTGCATAGGCGGCCGTGCCGAGAAACGCATCGAGTCCGGCGCCGCTGTGCCAGGTGGAAGTCAGCACGCGCGGGCCACAGGCGTCGAGGTGTACGGCAGGAATCGTGATCGACGCGTGGCCAGCGAAGATTTCGCCAAAACGAACTTGCCTGCGTGCCTCCATCGCATAGTTGCATTCCTCAAGGAACCCCGCCTCGGCTTCGGCCACGAACCCATCGACGTTCGCGCCGGAAACGGCGAGGTTGGCGAAAAACGTGCCGACTGCGGCAGTTTTGAAGTCGGCGCGGATCGCTTCCTCGATGCCGGGATGCCGGACTTTGACGGCGACGCGCGTGCCGTCCTCACGAACCGCGCGGTGGACCTGGCCAATCGAGGCACTGGCCACGGGCTCCCGCTCTAGCCGCGCAAGCAACGCCCGGGCACGCACGCCGAGATCCTCCACGATGGTACGCTGGATCTGGCTGAAGGCAGTGGGTTGGGACATCACCTGCAGCACTGCCAGGAGACGCCGCGCCTCTGGGGAGAGTGAGCCGTCCACGTAGGAGAGGATCTGGCCGGCTTTCATGGCCACACCCTTGAGCTCGCCGAGTGTCTCGACCAGCCTCGCCACCGCTTCGGGCGGAAGCGAACCGAAATTGAATGCCTCCCCGCGCAGCCGCCCAGCCAGCGCGCTCACCCCGATTCGCGCTGCCGCTGATGCTGTCTTCTGCAAGCGTCCGAGGGACGACGTGGGCAAGGGCCCGCCCCCTTTCGCGCGAAGATTTTCGAGCAGTTGCTGAAGCGAATCCTTGGCCATGCGCACCTTCTAGGTGAAGCCGACTATGTTCTGTCGCTGTTGTCAAAAAACTCATGTGCGCGGATCCTGGCCTTTGTCGGTGCGCGTCCGGAAAAGCGCTCATCCGACATTGCGTCCCGCCTACGGAATCCGCCATGATGGCCTCGCCTTGGAATCGAACATTCGTTATGAAAACCGTCGGATTACCTTTGCCGAATACGGGGATCCGACGGGAAAGCCGGTGTTTCTCTGCCACGGCACGCCGAGCTCGCGGTTGAATCGGCCGGACGACGAGATCACGCGCGCCCTGGGTGCACGCCTCATCGTTATCGATCGACCGGGGTGTGGCTTGTCGGATTTTCATCCCCGACGCACATTGCTGGATTGGCCGCGCGACCTTGCCGCGGTTGCGGACGCGCTTCGCCTTGCGCGCTTTGTCGTGGTCGGTTTCTCCGGCGGCGGGCCCTACGTCGCGGCCAGCGCCCATGGACTTCCTGATCGGGTTGTTGCGGCCGCTAGCGCGGCGGGCGCTGGCCCGGTCGACGCGCCCGGTGCTTTGGCCGGCCTCAGCCTTTACCGAAGGGCGGCCGGTGTTTTGGCGAAATACGCGCCCGGGATCTTCCGCGCGGCGATGTGGCTGACCAATCACCCAGGTCGCGACCCAGGTCGCTTCTTGCAGAGGTTCACCGGCCATCTCGCGCCGCCCGACCAAGCCATCATCGCGCGTCCCGAGATCCGCGCAAAGCTGGTGGCCACCTACGCGGAGTCGGTGCGAAACGGATTGCGAGGCGTCGCCCTCGACCTGGCTATTGCCATGCGTCCTTGGGGATTCCCGTTGAACGAAATCCGATGTCCCTATTTCCTTTGGCACGGCGAGGATGACCGCTCCACGCCTATTGCAATGGCCCAGTACCTGGCGCGAGCCATCCCCGATTGTCGGACGACCTTCTTGCCCGGAGCAGGCCACATGTTTTTCTATGATCGATGGCCAGACATCTTGCGGCAATTGCTGGCGGCCGGCTTTGCTTGATTCGTAGGCGACCACGCTGATCCTAACGGCGATCTGATCTTCGTGCCCGCGGGTGTGAACTACGACTCCCTGATCGAAATCCCCACCAATTTCAGGGCAGCGTTCGAGCAGATGGTCAAAGACCGGCTGTAGCAGCAGCATGTTTCCCGAACGCGGGAATCGTTTGGCGACTCGCGGAGACCACAGCCTGCCCTTAGGGAAGGGGTGCGGAAGCCAGGCGAACGCCAGAGGCCAGGTATAGTGTGTGGCGCCGCTGCTGCTGACTCCCGAGGTGGTCATCCATGAACAACCGAATTGATGTCTGCTGGTTGACCGTCGTCGCTCTCTGCCTGTTTGCCTGTGGCAGGACCGATCTTGACAAACTCGGCCATGCACGGGGGGCGTCCGCCCCAGCGGACGCTGCCGAAACAGGTTCTCCGCTTACGCTGCCACGGACGACCTGGGACCAATTCCCCCGCTTCTGCAGTCGAGATGGATGGTGCGGATCCAGCGTGGCTTTACAGGGAATCTGGGGCAGCGCTGCCGACGACGTCTGGGTGGTGGCGATAGAGGGAGAAACAGCCCCCAATGGACCATCGCCCTATGGTGTCATTCTGCACTGGGATGGATTTGATTGGCTAACGGTCGACTGGTCCCGTGCTTCTCAGGCCGACGCCTCGACCAGTCCGCAAACATTGTTGTACGCAATTTGGGGGAGCGCCGCCGATGATGTCTGGACCGTCGGTTCCAGCGGGACGATGGCGCACTGGAACGGCAGCAACTGGGCGGCGTCTGACAACATAACTTCCGCGGACCTACGGGCGGTATGGGGGAGCGCAGCGGAGGATGTGTGGGCGGTTGGCTCGGGCGGAACGATCCTGCACTATGATGGCACGAGCTGGCTGGCTACTCCCAGCGGCTCCCATAGCGTCCTGCTTGCGGTATGGGGTAGCAGTGCCGATAGCGTTTGGGCAGTCGGCTCGGATGGCGCCATACTGCACTGGACGGGCAGCGACTGGTCTGCTGTCCCCAGCGGGACCAAGGTGGGTCTGAGCGGAGTCTGGGGCAGTGGCCCGCGTGACGTGCCGTCGGCTACGGAGGCACCGTGTTGCACTGGGACGGCAGTGTCTGGTCCGCCGCGGCTTGGCCCGATACCCCGAAGTGGGACCTCGCCGCGGTCTGGAGGAGCGGAGCAGACGACGTGTGGGCGGTGGGCGACCCGCGGTGTGCGGTCTGCAATGATCAATCCTCCTCTCTGGCCGGCGGGGGAGGCATCGCGCACTGGGACGGACTTGATTGGTCTACTGTCTCCAGCCAGAGAATGCCGTCACTCTCCGCCGTGTGGGGCAGCGCTTCGAACAATATCTGGGCCGTGGGTGGCTACGCGAGCCTGCACTGGAATGGCTCGGCTTGGCTACGTTCAGATCCGCCAGTGTCCAATCTCTACGCAGCTTGGGGCAGTGCCGCGAACGATATCTGGGCGGTGGCGGCCTACGGCATGGTGGTTCACTGGGATGGTGATGCTTGGTCAATTGCGCTTGAGCCCCCGGAGAAAACCAACAGTGGCTGTGCCGGGAATGGCCGCGAGGGTGCTGGCACGATTTGGGGCAGCAGCGCGAATGACGTGTGGGCCACGACCGAGACCACCGATCTAGTACACTGGAACGGTGAGGTTTGGTCCACTGTCCCGACCGGAGCCAACGACGCTCTGATGGCGGTCTGGGGCAGCGCAAGCAACGATGCCTGGGCCGTCGGTTGTCACGGCAGCATCGCGCACTGGGATGGCAACAACTGGAGCCCATGGCCGAGCCCGACCAAGGAGAACCTCTTCGCGGTTTCAGGCGCCGTTCCCAACGACCTCTGGGCTGCGGGCTACGCAGGCACTGTCGTGCATTGGGACGGCGTGCGCTGGTCGGTTCAGGAGTTGCCCGCAGTCTCCTGTACGCTGGGGTCAGGCTGGAACGCCCAGCAGGCGGACGGCAGCTGGTCCTGCGAGTCAGTTGGATGGGAAAGCACGGAGTGGTGGCTGGTTTGGAGTACCGCGCCCAACGACGTGCGGCTCATGGGCGCTTGGACATCTGCTGGCTGGGGTGGCGGAGTGATGGGGCCAGCATCGAGCCATTGGAACGGTACGGAATGGTCAAATTCGAAGGAACCAGTCGCTGGAGCCGGAATATGGCTCAACACGTCTGACGATCGTTGGCTCGCGGGCACAAGCATGGGTGGCTTCTACCCAGATCACCACGACATCGCCCACTGGAACGGCGTCGCCTGGTCCGAACTAGACGCGGGCTTCGCGGGCTTGAACGGCATCTGGGGCAGCAGTCCCCGGGAAATATGGGCGGTTGGCGTGGAAGGCGTCATCCTCCGAAGACGGCAATAGCAGGTCGAACTGCACGGGCCTTCCCCTGGTCTATTCTCTACCGGTTTGGAGCTACTGCCGCCCCAGCGCCCGACAGTCGCGTTCCGCCCTTTGCCGCTTGCTCGTGGTCGCCGCGTCGGCGGGCAACTTCTTGTAGGCCTCAGCCAAACTGCAATGCACACTCGGGTCAAAGGGATTGGCGGCCAATGAGGCGAGCAGTGGAGTTACGGCAGCGGAGGCGTCGCCCTTGGCCAAGAGCGCTTGCCCGGCAATAAGATGCGGCCAGGGCACTTCGGGGTAGAGAGCTTGTGCGGGTGCCACCGCCTGCAGGGCTCGGTCAGCGAGTCCCATGGCCAGGTAAGTGCGACCCAGCTTGACTGAGAACAACAAATACCCCGGGCCCGCATCTTTGGCGCCCTTATCGTATTCCGCGCTGGCGGCCCGCATGCGGCCGCGTGCAAGCAGCA
>PMJO01000031.1 GCA_003158455.1 Myxococcales bacterium
TTCCATTGTTCGCAGCGCCGGTTCTGGGAGCCCGAGTTCACCGGCTCTGATCTGAACTTTGCCGGATGGGCGAAAAAGCTGACCGGAAAGAGCACCATCACAGTGGGCTCAATCGGACTGTCAGGAGACTTCTTGAACGCCTTCCAAGGAGAATCCTCGACTCCTAGCGCATTGGATGAACTCCTGCGTCGCTACGACCGGGGAGACTTTGACTTGGTGGCTGTAGGCCGCGCCCTGCTCGCTGACGCCGGGTGGGCACAGAAAATCCACGAGGGGCGTTCCGGCGAATTGGTTGGCTTCAACAAGGAAGCACTGGCCACTCTTTCGTAGTCTCTGACGGGGGAGACGGCTATGTCAGCCTGGAGGTCAATTGCCACCTTGTCCACGACAATGGGTGCTACGGACCACGGAGGGGAATCGCCCCCGGACTAGTCGTCTTCCCTATCAACACCCACAGCAATGCAAGGCCGGCCGCCTTGGGGTCTAGGAGCCCGACCTCGGGACTGTCCCTTTCAGGGTGCAAATGTACCCGCGCAAACCGAGACTTGACGGCGGCGAAGAATGGCGCGATTGGCGCGGTCGTGTTGATTTGCGGAGAGAGGTTCCCGGCTCGTCCTGACCTGAAGTAGAGTCGCCTGGTCAAGATGCTGCACGACATCATTCAATTTGACAGACGCCAGCCAGTCCCGGCACTGGGGCCGTTGTGGCAAGGGCCTGAACTTTTGGTTTTCAAGATGGTTCGGTTTCTCAGATTGACCGGTGAGCCCATGTCACATTGATTGAGGAGATCAGGAATCCTGGGGTCCGCAGTGCAAGTGCTCGAATTTGCTGGCGTGCCGCCCATGGATCGAAAAGTGCTTCAGTCCATTTTTTCCAGATGCCCGATACCGTCTAACGCAAGAAGGTGAGTACTTTGCAAATGAACAAGTCGACACGAAAACGCTCCGATGGCGGCGATGCATTCATCCCGGAATCCGCACAGATCTCCGGCACACCGGATGACTTGGCCGAGTTTTCGGGGGAGCAGTACCTGCGAAAAGCGGTTGACGATGACATTGGGGAAGGCAGCCGCGACGAGGAACTGACCGAGGAACTAGGTGGCCCCTTTGTGGAGAGCTGTCCCGAAGAGGAGTTCGGCCCGACCCGGGAGGGTGGAAGGGCTTGCGACGTCGAGACCGGGTCAGAGGAAGCGCCCACTGTTCGGCCGCGCGGTTTCCTGCCACAAGCGGTGGGTCCTTTGGCCATTGCGGCCCCTGACGAGGATGGGCAAGACGAAGTGACGGAGGAGGACCGCAATGGGAGGCCGCTCGCTGCTTCAGACGTGCGAGCGGCGAACTTGGGTGCGGAGCCGGGTTCGACCATGGAACCCGACATCAAGCTCGATTCGCGTACGTCGCATGCGTCGAGAACATGACACCGCCTAACCTCGACGGGACGAGCCGACTTCATCAGGCCTTCTGGAACACCTCGGTCACCGAGATGCTCCAGAAGCTCCACACCACCGCCAAGGGATTGACCGGCGATGAAGCCAGAGGGCGGCTTCCGCGCTACGGCGCAAATCGACTGAAGCCTGCAAGACGGTCGGATGTCTGGTCGCTTCTGCTCAAGCAGTTCGGAAGTCCGATCATCCTCATTCTGCTTCTCGCAACGGGCCTGTCGCTGTGTCTTGGTGATCGGATTGATGCATTCATAATTCTCTTCATCGTTCTCGTGAGCAGTTTGCTTGGATTCTGGCAGGAGCGCAGCGCATCGAACGCCGTGGAGAAGCTCCTTTCCATCGTGCGTATCAAAACGGCGGTACTGCGTGATGGACATTCCCAGGAGATCCCAGTCGAGGAGATCGTTCCCGGTGACGTTGTTGTCCTGGATGCTGGCGATGTCGTTCCCGGAGATGGGCTGGTTCTGGAATCTAAAGACCTGTTCGTTGATGAAGCTACGCTCACCGGGGAAACGTTCCCGGGGGAGAAAGCCCCGGCCCTGCTGCCGGCAGAGACACCCCTTGCTCAGCGGTCCAACGCGCTCTGGATGGGAACCCATGTGGTCAGCGGCACTGCCACGGCACTGGTGGTCAGCACCGGCAAGACCACGGAATTCGGCAAAGTGTCCGAGCGGCTGAAACTCAGGCCGAATGAAACGGATTTCGAACTGGGGATACGGCAGTTTGGCTATTTTCTCGGAGAAGTCACGCTTGTGCTGGTGGTCGCCATCTTCGCTATCAACGTCTATCTGGCACGTCCTGTCCTGGAGGCGTTCCTCTTCTCGCTCGCACTTGCGGTCGGACTGACGCCTCAGCTTCTCCCGGCGATCATCAGCGTCAACCTGGCGCACGGGGCGAAGCGGATGGCCAAGAAGCGAGTCATCGTAAAGCGGCTCGCGTCCATCGAGAACTTCGGCAGCATGAATGTGATCTGCGCCGACAAGACCGGCACCCTCACCGAAGGAATCGTGCACGTTCAATCCGCATGCAATGTGGAGGGCGTTGCCAGCGACACGGTCCTTCTTCATGCCTATCTCAATGCCTTCTATGAGACGGGATTCACCAACCCGATCGATGAGGCTATTCGTTCCCACCACCCGCTTGACCTCTCCGGCTACCGCAAAGAGGACGAAATCCCATATGACTTCTTCCGCAAGCGATTGAGCATTCTAGTTTCACATAATGGCTCGCACCTCTTGGTGACCAAAGGCGCCTTGCAGAATGTGCTGGCCGTCTGCGCGTCGGCGCAAGCTGGGGATGGCTCCGTCGTCGATATCGCGGTCGTACGCGGCAAGATCCAGGACAGATTTGAGGAATTCAGCAAGAAAGGCTTCCGCACCCTGGGTATCGCGCATAAAGAGATGGGAGCAGTCTCCCGCATCAGCAAGGACCACGAAGCCGGTATGACGTTTTCGGGATTTCTTGTTCTCTTTGACCCGCCCAAGCCCAGGATCATGGAGACCATCACCGGCCTCAAGAACCTTGGCGTCGCGCTCAAAATCATTACGGGCGACAGCCGCCTCGTCGCCGCCAGCCTCAGCCAGAAGATGGGATTATCGGATGCGGAATTCCTCACTGGTCCGGAGCTCTATCAACTGAGCGACGCCGCGTTACTTAATCGCGTGGCGAGGGTGGATGTCTTCGCCGAAGTCGAACCCAATCAGAAGGAGCGCATCATTCTCGCCCTTAGGAAAGCGGGAAATGTAGTCGGGTACATGGGCGATGGCATCAATGATGCCTCGGCGCTTCACGCCGCCGATGTCGGCATTTCTGTCGACACCGCTGTCGATGTTGCAAAGGATGCGGCAGACATTGTCCTGCTCGAAAAGGACCTCGGCGTCTTGGTGGACGGTGTGCGCGAAGGAAGGGCGACCTTCGCCAATACCCTCAAATATGTGTTCATGGCAACCAGCGCCAACTTCGGAAACATGTTCAGTATGGCCGGTGTATCGCTCATCCTGCCATTCCTGCCGTTGCTCCCCAAGCAGGTGCTGCTGACCAATCTCATGACAGACTTTCCTGAGATGACCATTGCGACCGACAGTGTGGACAGTGAGATGATCGACTATCCGCGACGCTGGGATATGAAGGCGATTCGCAAGTTCATGGTCACCTTCGGCATACTGAGCTCGGTGTTTGACTATATGACATTCTGTCTCCTCTTGCTCGTCTTTCATGCCACTCAGGTGCAATTCCGAACCGCCTGGTTTGTGGAGTCGGTTGTCTCGGCGTCGCTGATAGTGCTTGTCATTCGAAGCCGGAAGCCGTTCTTCAGGAGTCGCCCGGGGAACTCCTTGTTGCTGGCAACGCTGTCAGTTGCTGTCATCGCGGTGGTCGTCCCGTTTACCCCGCTGGCTGCGTTTCTGGGGTTTGGCCCGATGCCACTGGTGTTCCTGCTCTGCATCGGGATCATTGTCTCAGTCTACGTTGTCGCAGCGGAGCTTGTGAAGAGGGTGTTCTACAAGTGGGTGAAATTGTGATCGGCGTACCTGGATGATGATGTCTGGACAGTGGCCTGGATTCCCAAGTGCGTTGAAGGCAATCAAGCAGTAGCCGCAGCGACGCTCCATGGGGCCGGACGGTGAAGCCGAATCCACTCCTGGCTGGACTCGCTTGCCACTGCGCGTTTCCGTCCTTCCCTTCAAATTGGATGAGGTCATACGTCATTTAGATTGAATCGGCCAAGCACCTCGACCAGCCGGTGGTTGCAACCAGTTGAATCTATTCGTGTCCTATCCGTGGCCCGAAAACTGCTGTAGCTGCTAGCGGGGACGCAACACAACCCCCTTCAGGAAACGAGCGTCGGTTCGCAATCCAACCCAGAGGAAGAGCATGAGCAAGAACAACTCCGTCGTAGCCATCTACCCATCGCACACCGCCGCCGAGGCGGCTATCAAGGAACTGCAGAAGTCTGGTTTCGATCTCAAGAAACTGTCGATTGTTGGCCGCGACTATCAGACGGACGAACACGTGGTCGGGTACTACAACGTCGGCGACCGCATGAAAGTTTGGGGCAAAACCGGCGCCTTCTGGGGCGGTGTGTGGGGATTGTTCTTCGGCTCCGCCTTCTTCTGGATCCCCGGTCTGGGACCGCTCCTGGTGGCGGGTCCGCTGGTGAGTTGGATCGTAGGGGCACTTGAAGGCGCCGTCGTGGTCGGCGGTCTGAGCGCGATTGGCGCGGGCTTGTACGGCCTGGGCATCCCGAAGGACAGCATATTGCAGTACGAGACGGCTCTGAAGGCTGGCAAGTTCGTGCTGCTTGCTCACGGCTCTGCGGATGACGCCGCCCGCGCCAAGGACATCCTGACGCGGACCGAGCCAGCAAATCTGGAGCACCACCAGTAGGCGCAACACCCTCCGCGGTTCGAGCGAGAGAAGACACATGGCAGACACGGTGAGTTGCGAGACGCGGCTGGCCTCCCGAGCTAAGGGAATAGCCTCAAGCTACGGACTGCTGCGTCGGCTAGAGGCTTGGACCGTCGCTCTGCAACGTCTCGTCGACATCGTGACGATTGTCGTCGCGCAGGCTCTCGCGCATGCCGTGTACCACGAGCCCTGGCGCGTACAGACCACCACCATCACGGTGATCGGTCTGCTGGTGTTTGGCCTGGCAGCGGAAATGGGGGGACTGTACCGTACCCGGCGCACGGAACCCATTCTGCGAGAGACCAAGGACGCCTTGCTCGTGTGGCTCCCCGTTCCGCTCGCCCTGTTCGCGTTCTGGTTCTTCACCAAGACCGCCGTCGACTACTCCCGTGTTGCTTCGTTGGCATGGTTTGTCTTTGCACCACTGCTCCTCTGTGCCGTGCGGGTCTGTGTCCGTAGCGTGTTGCATGTCAAGCGGGCTCAGGGCCGCAACACGCACCGCGTGGCAATCTTGGGTTGCACGAAGGACGCGGAGCAATTGGCCGAATCCTTTGAGGACCTGCCCTGGCTTGGACTCAACCTGTTGGGCGTCTACGACGACCGATCAGCGGAGAGGCGGCACATTCCCAAACACCCGCGCTGCGTTGTGATTGGCACATCGGAAGACCTGGTCAATGCCTGCCAGCAGGGCGAATACGACGCGGTCTACGTCGCGCTCCCGCTTAGGGCCGAGCTGCGCGCCGCGGAGATACTGACAGCTCTGGCCGATACCACGGTCACCGTGTACCTGGTAGCCGACTTCCTCCACTATTCCCTCCAGCATGCGCAGTGGAGCCAGATTGGAAACGTCCCACTCGTTGGCCTGCATGAATCTCCCTTCGAAGGCATAGTGGGCTGCGTCAAGCGTCTCGAGGACTTGGTACTCGGCGGTCTCATAGTTCTTCTCACGGCGATCCCGATGCTCTGCATTGCAGTGGCAATCAAGACCAGGTCGTCGGGGCCGATCTTCTTCCAGCAGTGGCGCTATGGCCTGTGCGGAAGGAAGATTCGCGTTCTCAAGTTCCGGACTATGACTGTTTGCGAAGACGGGCCCAGTGTCGTTCAGGTCTCAAAAAACGACGCACGCGTGACAAACCTCGGCAAGTTCTTGCGGCGCACGTCGCTCGACGAATTTCCGCAGTTTCTCCAGGTTCTGACCGGTGAACTCTCGCTCGTAGGTCCGCGGCCGCACGCAGTTGTGCACAACGAACAATACCGCAAGCTCATCCCCGGCTACATGCTTCGCCACATGGTCAAACCAGGAATCACGGGCTGGGCGCAAGTCAACGGATGGCGCGGGGAGACTGGTGAGCTGCACAAGATGGAAGAGCGAGTTCGCTATGACCTGGAATACATTAGGAATTGGAATCTGCTGCTAGATCTCAAGATCATATTCTTGACAGTCTTTGGTGGCAAGACGAGCCGCAACGCCTGTTGACCCCTTGACTGAAGACCACCGATAGAACCGACAACCCCGCGACCAATTGGGAGACTGACATGAATGCGACCGCAGGCCTGTGGATTGATCATCGGAAGGCTGTAATTGCGATTGTCTCAGCCAAGGGCGAAGAAACGATGGAGATCAAGTCGAACATCGACAAACAGCCGGGCCGGTTTGCGGGAGTTCGTTCCACCGCTCCCTACGAATCACAACTGGTCAAGGCCGACGACAGGCTGGAAAGGAAGCTTACCGGCCATCTCAACCAGTATTACGCGAAGGTGATTGCGTCAATTCGAGATACTGACGCGGTCCTGATTTTTGGTCCAGGGGAGGCCAAGGGTGAACTCGAAAAGCGCCTCACCCGCGCAAAGGTCGGTGGACACATCACCGTCATGGAGACGACCGGCAAGCTGACCGACCGTCAGATCGCAGCCAAGGCCCTCAAGTACTTCCACAAAGCGAACTCAACGCCCTCGCGCAAGAACGTGGCCGGCGGCCGGCGGCCGCGGCGCAATACGCCCGCGCGCGAAATCTGATAGCAGCCTCCGGCCCGGCCTTGGTCAGGATGATTCGCTAGAGGGATCGCGGCCGCGCCTCCCCAGTTGTCTTGGTCGCCGCTGGCGCGGGGGACGCATCGAGTTTCGCAACGATCTGTTCGAGCAGGCGAATGCGGTCCTTAATGCGATCCTTATAGGCAGCGGCTTGGGTGTGATTCAGTTCCGCTTGGCTGCTGCCCAATGCCTGCTTGATGCTGAGGTCGAGTTCTTGGGTTTCGTCGTCGTTCAATTCGAGTCTGCGGCTCATGTCAATACTCCTTCGTCAAGGTGTCTATGGCGAGGTGTTGCACGATGCGTGCCATGGCCCTTTGTCGCGGCTTCAGAACAGGCTGGCCCGTGGACGCAGGATTCCCCTTCGAATTGAAGGAGGCGGTCCTTCATTTGGATTGAACCGGTCGACTCGCCGAGATCGGCATCGTCGCAAGTGCTTGAAGTTACTTAGGTCTGGTCGGTGGCTCGAAACCTGCTTTGCCCATATTCGGAGACGTGAAGGGCGTCGATTCCGCCATCGCCACCAGCGACAGGCAACCGAACGGAGAACCTCATGGAAAAGACCGAAGAGCACGTAGGCAAGCTGGAAACCCAGCTCAAACATTGGGGCGCGCAGCTCGATGAGTTCGTCGCCAAAGCTGACAGGGCCGGCA
Organism: Myxococcales bacterium; assembly: GCA_003158455.1. GTDB lineage: Bacteria > Myxococcota_A > Polyangia > Fen-1088 > Fen-1088 > Fen-1137. The sequence goes on from PMJO01000031.1 coordinate 7,525, forward strand.
CCACGGCCAGAATCGACAACCGCAAGCGCATCGACGACCTGAAGGCAAAGGTCCATGCCGCGCAATCGAAGCTTGAAGAAGTCAAGGCTGCGGGCAGCGAAAAGTGGGACACGCTCAAGACAGGCGTGGAGAGCGCATGGAACGATCTCGAGCTCGCCTTCAAAAAGCTAACGAACTAGGCAGAAAGGGGTGACACCATGTTGTGGAGTATAGCCGTCGTCCTCATCGTACTTTGGGGGCTCGGACTGGTAACGTCATACACCATGGGAGGGTTCATTCACATCCTCCTTGTGCTCGCCGTGGTCGTGGTCTTGCTGCGGGTCATCCAGGGGCGCCGAGTCCTTTGAAACTGGGATATCCGACGCACTACGCGCTCTTCGACGATGGTCGCATGCGAAAGTGAGGCAGTCATGCCAGAGTTGAAGTGGCCGCATTTGCGCCACCCACGTGAGATAGGCGCAATGGTGGAGGCCCAGGCACGGCGGTGGGCGTTCAAGCAGAACGGGCGTCGGGGAGCACTGCCGGAAGCGTGGCCGGTAGTCACGGTTTCGTGCGAGTTTGGAGCGCAGGGCGTTGTTCTTGGGCGGGGAGTGGCAGAACGTCTGGGGTTCAGCTACTGGGATCGCGAGATCGTGGACGAACTCGCTCGCCTGCTGCACATGGGCGAGGGCGCTGTCACTGTCTTCGATGAACGCACGCGCAGCGCCCTCGAAGACTTGCTCGGCGCTTTCACGCCCAATCCGGAAGTGACGTCCGCGGACTACTCCGCAGAGGTCCGTCGCATCATCGCTTCAATTACCGGTCGAGGGAGTGCGGTGATCGTGGGCCGGGAAACCCAGTATCTGGTTGATCCGGGTCGCGCGCTTCGAGTGCGGTTGGTAGCCCCATTCGATCTCCGCGTGCGGGAAATCGCGGCACAATCCCAGGTTTCGGTCGATGTGGCGAAACGGTTGCTGTTGGCTGGCGACAGGCAGCGTGCGACGTTCATTCTTCGTGCCATGGGCCAGAATGTCGCTGACCCCCTCCACTACGACTTGGTCATCAACACAGATACCTATGGCGGGGAACGCGCCGAGGCTGTGGTGCTGATGGCCTACCTCGCCAAGTTCGGTGAGTGGCCGCTGACTGCACGGGAGCTGAAAGCGGAGCATTTGCCTGGCCGCCTGCCGCCAATCGACCCGCTAGCCGACAGGGTGTAATCGCCGTGGCCGGCGCGATCGAGCCGACTACCGATGTCGGCGAGTTCCCCGGCCTTCCCAAGTCCCCTTCGGGGCTAACCCTGCATGGCCTCGATTGGCTCAATTTCCTCCTGGCTGACGTGCAGACAGGGGTGGGGCCATTTCTCGCCATCTACCTCGCCGGCTACAAGTGGAACGAAGAGCGCGTCGGGCTGGCGCTCACGGTCGGCGGGATCGCAGGAATTCTCACGCAGACGCCGGCTGGCGCTCTGGTTGACTTTCTCCGATCGAAGCGAGCGCTGGTCGGTGTGGGAGTGGCCGCTCTGGCGGCGGGAGCGCTACTGATCGCGCTGTTTCCATCGTTCTGGCCGGTTATGGGCGCCCAGGTCCTGATTGGCGGCACATCCAGCGTCTTCATCCCGGCTATCTGCGCAATGTCGCTGGGCATCGTCGGACATGCAGCGTTCGACGCCCGGCAAGGTCGCAATCAAACCTTCAACTCGGCAGGGAACGTGACTGCCGCTGTATTGATGGGCCTTCTCGGCTACCTGGTGTCCAACCGGAGCATCTTCTTCTTCGTCGTGGCTCTCGCGGTCCCCACGATTCTAATCCTGCTTCTGATCAGACCCGCCGAGATCGACTACCAGGTTGCCCGTGGCGCCAATGATGGCGAGAAAGGCGGCAAGGCGGAAAGCGTCTGGGCGCTCTTTCGCGATCGCCCGCTGGTCATTTTCCTGGTCTGCGCGGTGATGTTCCACTTCGCCAACGCCGCGATGTTGCCCCTGCTCGGCGAGCTGCTGGCAAAGGGTCAAGGACGAAGCTCGATGCTCTTCATGTCGGCGTGCGTGGTCACAACCCAGTTTGTCATCACGCTACTCGCGTCCTGGTCGGGACGGAAAGCCGGAACCTGGGGTCGAAAACCACTTCTGCTCATCGCCTTCGGCGTACTTCCCGTTCGTGGTGTTCTCTACACACTTACCTCCAATACCGAATTGCTCGTGGCCATCCAGGTTCTGGACGGCATTGGGGCGGGGATTTTCGGCGTGGTATCCGTGCTGGTGATCGCCGATCTGACCCGCGGCACTGGCCGATTCAATCTCACCCTGGGAGCCATCACCACAGCGGTCGGTATTGGAGCGTCTCTAAGCCAAGTCATCGCCGGTGGTATTGTTCACCGCGTGGGCTCGCATGCCGGGTTCCTCTTCCTCGCGGCTGTGGCATCGGCAGCCTTCGGCATTCTCTACTTCTTCATGCCCGAGACGCGCAACATACGATTGCGCACCTGAGACCGGGTACGCCCGAAAAACTCCTCGCTGTCGCGGGCTGCTAGCAGCCCGTGGTTTTAGTGGCGGGAATGGCTTCGCTCATGCGGCTGCCTGAGCGAGCCACAGGACAGGTGATTGGACAGGTGCCTGCTGATTCTCGGGGGCGGCGGTCCCCGGCAGCCGCATGAGCGAAGCCAGCAGGTTCCAAAGTGTGACCAAGGCAGCCCAAAGGGCGGCCGACTGGCCCTGGAGACACCTCGGTTTGCC
>PMJO01000063.1 GCA_003158455.1 Myxococcales bacterium
GGCCGCGATTCGCCAGGAATTGCACCAAATGGCCAACCGTTTGGTGCATTAGTGGTGCAAGCCGAGGGGGTGAGGTCCGGCGCGTGCGCGACCGTTGGACCGTATCTCACGGCTCGCGAAGTGGCGAACCGATTGCGGGTGAGCACAGTCACGGTCTACCGCCTGTGCGAGACCGGCAAACTGCCGCACGTCCGTGTGTGCAACGCGATCAGGGTGGACGAAGGTGACTTGTGCACGTTTCTGCGGAACGAGACACGGCGCCAAGCCGGGCCTGAGAGACGTCGGTCGGGGACAGCAGGCTCGGCACGAGCCGGAAGCCAGCGGCGATGACTTGCAAATGGGAGCCATGGCAGGGATCGAGAGGTACGTACTGGTTTCGCTTCTCGTAGGGCTGCTTGCCCTGGAAAGGAGGTGATCCGCACGGGTCTAGGCGACAGATGCTGACAAGGTGCCCACTGGCTGGCTCAGTCCGCCGTCCGCGATTGCGTTCTCGGAGGCCACTTTGTTGTTGGACCCAGTAGAACCGCCGCGAAATTGCGGACGGAGATGCCGCTCTGCCGGATTACCGCGCGGCCCGGGCGTGATCAGCTTTGACGCATGCCAGTCCCCTGCCGTCGCGCTCGTGACCACCGCTTTCGCGATCTTTTTTGTGAAGAACGCGACCCCCCTTCGGGGAACGGACGGCGCAGATGAATTTGTGTTGTTTCATTTCTTTCGCTTGCGTTCAGGGATGATTCTTGATTCTATTATGCCGGACCGCATTGCTGGGAACGGTTCGCGTGTTTCGTTGTCCCTTTAGCTAGGAGTTGACAATGAAGAAGACCGGTGCAGCCCGTAGCGTCCTTTTGCGTTTCTCGTCGGCAAAGTGGCTGGTCTTGATGATGGTGGCGTGGGGCGCGGGCTGCGGCCAAGGAGGGAGCAAGCAGAAGTCTGCGCCCGCGGCGATCGAGCCCACCGCGAGCGCCGGCCTCGCCGCGCTCCGCGCCCGCTCCGGCTCCTCACCGCCTGCGCTCCCTCCGCACATCCGCGCGACTGCGGGCACGCTGGTGCCCGAGGTAACCGCCACGAGCGAAGCGGTGACTGCACGGGTGGTGCTGCCCGGCCAGGCGAACGGCCAGACCCACGTCGAGGACGCAGCAACGGGCACGGGCATCGATATCGCGCTCGTTGGCGCGAAAAACAGCGTTGCCCAGGTCGTCGACGGCTACGTCGTTTACCCGAAGGGGCAAGCGTCGGGCTCGATCTACGAGCGGGCCGAGCCGTCCGGGGTCGAGGACTACGTCGCTTTCGACGCGCGGCCGGCGTCTCCGTCGATCGCCTACGACGTGGCCCTGGGGTCGAAAGTGGCCGGACTGCGCCTGGTGGGGAACCAGCTCGAGATGCTCGATGCCGGCGGGACGCCGAGACTGCGGGTCGCGCCTCCCAGCATCGTGGGCAGCGCCGGCGAGCAGGCCGACGCGCTCCTGGCCGTCGAGGGCTGCGCGGTCGACACCAACCCGGCAGGGCCGTGGGGGCGGACGGTCACGCCGCCCGGAGCGAAGCGTTGCCGCGTCCGCGTCTCCTGGGCGGCCGATGCGGTCAGCTACCCCGCGCTTCTGGATCCGCGTTGGCAAACCACGGGCAGCCTGTCCGTCGCGCGCCAGGACCACAACCTGATCTACCTTCCACTCACCGGCAAGGTCCTGGCGGTCGGCGGGCGTAGCAGCCCGACCAGCACGACGGGGCTCTCCTCGGCCGAGCTGTACGACAAGAATTCGGGCACCTGGAGCGCCACCAGCTCGATGAGCGGCGGACGATGGTCGGCCAGCGCCACCCTGCTCGGCTCCTCGTCGAACGGCACCACCAGCCAGAAGGTGCTCATTGCCGGCGGCATCAACGGCAGCGCGAGCCTCACCACCGCGCAGCTCTACAATCAGACAGCAGGGACCTGGGCCGCGGCCGGGACCCTGAATGCGGCCAGGCACCTGCACACGGCCACCTTGTTGAACGACGGCCGCGTGCTGGTTTGCGGCGGGATGAACGGCAGCACGGTTCTCACAAGCGCGGCTCTCTACAATCCAGCGTCGGGCTCGGGCAGTTGGGCGGCGACGACGGGACCCATTCCACCGCCCGGGTGGCGCTTTGGCACCGCCACGCTGATTGCAACCGCGAACCAGCAGTTGAACGGGAAGGTTCTGCTTGCCGGCGGCAACGACGGCACCAACACCATCTCCGCGGTCTTCCTTTTCGATCCAGCGCAGTCGGCGTTCAGCACGCTGGCCTCGATGCCCAGCCCGCGCGAGGGGCACCAAGCGGTGGTGTTGAGCGATGGCCGGATCTTGTTTGCGGGCGGCAAGAACGGCTCGACTTATCTGGCGAGCTCGGTGACTTTCGACCCATCGTGGGGACCGGGGAATTGGACTGCGGCGGGCAACATGACCTCGCCCAGGTGGGGCCATGCCATGAACCTGCTCCCGTCCGGCGTTCTCCACCTCGGACTAGTCCTGGTCTCGGGCGGGTCGAACGGGACGAGCACGCTCAGCTCGACGGAGTACTGGAACGGCACCAACTGGGCGACCGACGGCGTGATGGTCGCGCCGGCGCAGCAGCACGTTTCGGTGGCCCTCGGCAACAGCATCCTGATCGCCGGCGGCGCCATCAACAACGGCTCGACCACGGTGAGCGCGGCGGAGATATACGACCCATCGATCGCCCTCGGGTGCACTTCGGGCAGTCAGTGCGCCTCGGGCTTCTGCGTGAGCGGCGTCTGTTGCGACAGTTCCTGCAATAGCGGGTGCGGCTCCTGCAACCTGGCCGGTCACCTAGGGATCTGCACGCCGCTAACCAGCGGGACCGTGTGTAGGGCACTGGCTGGGATCTGCGACGCCGCCGAGACTTGCGACGGGTCCTCGCTCGCCTGCCCGAACGATGCCTTCCAGCCGACCACGACAATCTGCCGGGCCTCGGCTGGCGTGTGCGACGTGGCTGAGACCTGTACCGGCGCTAGCGCCGCGTGCCCACAAGACGGCTTCGCCAGCGCAGCCACGGTATGCCGTCCAGCCGCTGGAGCATGCGACAGGGCGGAGAATTGCACTGGTACCGGCACTTCGTGCCCTGCGGACTTGAAGGCCGCCGACGGGACGGCCTGCAACGACGGGAGCGCGTGCACGAGGAACGACATCTGCACGGCTGGGACCTGCGGCGGGACGGCGTACAGTTGTGACGACGGGCTGGCCTGCACGACGGATACCTGCAACGGCGATGGGAC
>PMJO01000027.1 GCA_003158455.1 Myxococcales bacterium
TAGTGTCCAGAAAGCTGTCGCCAAAATTTTCGCATGAGTTCGCGAAGACTGGCAGCTTGGATCGGCAGCTCTGAACGGGGCAGGCTGGCCCCGATGCTTCCGTTGACCCTCCAGTTTGGACATTCGCCTCGCCAGTCGGAAGCCCCAGGGTGGACCTTTGGATTTCTTGCGTAATGAGATCGGGGTTGATGACCTCAATCTCGGGCCTGGGAGATAGCGATCGAGCAGCCCACGGGTGAGCGAAAGTGACGGTTCTCACCGGTGCGATTGGGTACTGGCCCTTCACCCCGGAACGGCGATAGTATACGCCGGCTGTTGGCGAAGATGTCTGACCTGGTCCGTAGGAGGTTGCGGTGCCCCGATTGTTCATTAGTCATTCTTCGAAGCAAAGCATCCAGGCCCTGGCGTTTCAGAGTTGGCTCGAAGGAAACGGATGGGACAGGGACGATGTGTTCATCGACCTGCACGGCATCGGTGCCGGAGATCGGTGGCGCGAGACGCTGGTCAAGGCCAATGTAGCGTGCGAGGCGCTGCTCTATCTCGCTTCGCCCGACTCGGTCGCATCGGATGAATGCAAGCGCGAGATCCGCCGAGCTCAAGATGACCGCAAGGAAATCATCGTCGCGCTTCTGCACCATCTCAAGGTCGACGACCCGCGCCTCGCCTCCTATGCCGATCGCCAGATGGTTGACCTTTCGGCCGACCCCTACGACGTGCACGTCGAGGTCGAGCACCAGGGCGAAAAGCACGTCATAGATTTCAACCGGCAGGCGCTAAACTCCATCCACGCCAAGCTGATCGAGCTGGGCTTGGCGCCCGACAGCTTCGTCTGGCCACCCAAGGACAAACCCGAGGCGGCGCCATATCCGGGTCTCGATGCACTCGACGAGCACTCGGCCAGCATCTTCTTCGGCCGTGAAGCCGAGGTCATGGGCGGCATCCGGGAGCTGCGCCAAATCCAACATCGCGGCAGTCCTCGCATGCTCATAATCCAGGCCGCTTCCGGAGCCGGCAAGTCGTCGTTCCTGCGGGCGGGGCTGTGGCCCAAGCTCGGGCGCACGGCCGAGTTCCTGCCTGTGTGTATCGCCCGTCCGGCCAAGGGCATTCTTACCGGTCAATATGGCATCGGGCACGGCCTGTCGAGCTGGTTTGCCCTGCACAATCAGCCCATAGCACCGGGCTTGATCCACGCCGAACTCACGAAGGGCGACGAGGTAGCAGGCGCAGCGGCGCTGGCGCAGTATCTCATGAAGGCGGTAGCTCACGTCGCGGAGGAGCGCACGCTCGCCGCGACGGACAAGACGGATGACAAGACGCCGGTACTTCTCTCTCCCCTCATCGCGATCGACCAGGGTGAAGAGCTGTTTGCCGCCGAAGATGCCGTTGAGAGCAATCGCTTTCTCAAGATGCTCGCCAAGCTGCTTTCGCCGCGACATGACGGCCTTGCCCCCTACGTTCTCGTGACGATTCGGGCGGACGGCGTCGACAACCTGTTGAGACGCATACCCGAACTGGGGATCGACACGCCGCAGGTGATCGCGCTGCCGCCGCTGTCGCCGGCGGCCTATGACGACGTGATTACCAAACCGGCGGCTGTGTACACGAGGCGTGTGCGGCGCCTCGATATCGAGCCCGAGCTGGTGCGGGCGCTGGTCAACGATGCAACCGGGGCCGATGCGCTGCCGCTCCTCGCTTTCACACTCCAACGCCTATTCAACGATTATTCCCTCGAGCAGAAACTCACGTGCCAGCACTACACCGCCATCGGCGGCATCGGTGGTTCCATCGACCGCACGCTGGCGCAGGCACAACGTCAGGCCGGCTCTGGGGGGACGGAGGAGTGTCTGCGCCGCCTCATCCTTCCTGGGCTCGCCACCTGGGATCCAACTGCCTGTGCGGCCAAGCGCCTCGTTGCTCGGGAGGCAGACCTAACGGGCCGGGACCGCGCCTGTCTCGCACCCTTGGCGGAAGCTTTGGTCGGGGCCCGACTGCTAACCCGCAATCGCGACACGCTCGAGGTCTCGCACGAGGCCCTGCTGCGGCGCCAGCCCGTCGCCGGGTGGCTCGATCAGCAGAAGGACGCTCTCAAGCTGCGCGACGATGTCCTCAAGGAGGCGGCGGAGTGGGCCCAGGGCGGCAACAAAGCCGGCGACCTCGTGCGACGGGGCGAACGGCTGGAGCACGCAAATAAGCTCCTCGGCGATCCGGACTTCAAAACCGCGCTGTTGCCAGCGAGTAGCTATCTGTCCGCATGCTGCAAGATGGAGTTGCAGGCGAATACCCGCGCGCGCCGCGGACAGATGCTGGTCATGATCCTGATGGCTGGTTCTATTCTGATTCTCCTCGGTGCTTATTTTTGGCCGCAAATCGTTGGTCTTTGGCATAAATACAGAGTCGAGAGACCCTACATTGCGGCCAACATCAAGCCCTATGTGCTGACGAGCGCAGCTGAGCGCGCGCTAAGACCAGGCGACACGTTCCACGAGTGTCGCAAGGGTTGCCCCGAGATGGTCGTCGTGCCAGCGGGCGAATTCTGGATGGGCTCGCCCGAGGGGCAGGGTTCCAAGCTTGGAAACGAGTACCCTCGCCACAGAGTTACGATTGTCAAGCATATCGCCGTCTCAAAATTCGAGATCGCGGCCGAGGATTGGCAGGTCTACGTCAGCTACGGCGATGGCTGGTACGACAGATGCCGGTCCCGAAGCGGCGGAAAGGGTAGGGAGCCAGCCAGCGGAATAAGCTGGTACGATGCTGTGCGCTACGCGCAATGGTTGTCGAGGGTGACAACGGGCAGACCCGAAACCTACCGGTTGCTCACCGAGGCGGAATGGGAGTACGCGGCGCGCGCAGGTAGCAAGGACTTTCACGTCTACTCCTGGGGAGACGAGATCGGTGTCGGCAACGCCTGCTGCGACGGTTGTGGTAGTCGCTGGGACGAGAGGAATGCGGCTCCGGTGGGATCATTCAAGCGCAATGAATTCGGACTCTACGACATGCACGGTAACGTGTGGGAGTGGGTCGAGGACTGCTTTGCAGAAAGCTACGAGATCACACCCCGGGATGGATCGGCTGCAACCGGCCCCCCGACCTGCGAGCGCGTCCTGCGCGGCGGCTCTTGGTTCAGCAAGGAGGACAACCTGCGTTCTGCCAAGCGATACCATAACGCTCCGGACTTCCGTTATAACCTGGCCGGAATCCGACTCGCGAGGGAGATAGCGTTCGAGCGGCCCACGGGTGACCGAAAGTGACGGTTTTCAAGACCTTGGTCGCCGCTTCCTACGATGCCCAGGCCGAAAGGTACGTGCGATCTTCTGACATGCAGTCGGGGAACCTGTCACGGCTCCTGGAATTGGCCGATCCTTTCCTTCGTCGATCCGATGCGCAGACGGTGCTCGATTTGGGGTGCGGCGCCGGGGCCGCCATCCCGCATTTGGCGGCACGAGGACTCTTTTCAATGGAATCCTACCTGGGGATCGACCTGTCGTCGGCAATGATCGTTCTGGCTCGCAGGCGGTTTCAGGACGACAAGCATTCGTTTCTCAGGGGCGAAGCGGAGGCGCTGCCAGCGGCGGATGAAAGCATCGACATCGTCCTGTCGAATTCGGTACTGCATTGGTTGAACCAGCCCAAACTCGGCTCGACACCGGCCAAGGCGTTCAAAGAAATCGCGCGATGCTTGAGGCGTGGCGGTGTGCTTGCTGCGAGTATCGCGGGAGTCGGAACGGGGCGCAGATTTCTTGAGGCGTATCGTGAGAGTATGAACACGATCAGGCAAAACAGGGGCGAGTTCAACGAGGCTATGTTTCTGGCAAACCCCGTGGGATGCATGAATCTGCACGAGGTAGTCGATACTGCCGCTCGGGAAGGGCTAGAGGTCGTTCTGGCAGAGCTTGACTATGAGCCGGTCCGCTTTTCCAGCGCGCATGCCTACTGCGAGGCCGTTCGCGCCTACGGCTACTCGGCTTTCATGGCTGCCCTTCCGGCGGAAAGGCAACCAGAGGGCTGGGAAAGCGTGTGCCGCGCATTCCTGGTGGCGGTAGGCGACGGGCCATACGTGCACGACCAGTACATGTGCTACCTGGTTGCCATGAAACCTTGAGTAGGTTTCATGCCAGCTGCGAATCAAGACAGTCTGAAGTTTCGACGATCGTTCGAGTTGCCCGCAAAGCATCCCTTCGCAGCTCACCGCCGACGAGATCCACACGGTCGGTGAGATGGTCAAGAGCGAGTCGTATCGCCACATGGCTTTTCGGGGGCTCGCCCTCCACGCACAACCGATCGGGAAGGTGTTTGCCGCCCCGGCTACATGGGCACGCCTCGCGCGCAAGCATGCATGGCTGCATTCCCGCCGTCGTTTGTATCCCGCCAAGCCCAAACTGGGCATCCGTGCCTCCAAACCTAACGAATACTGTCCTTCTACGTCGAACAGCATAACACCGTCGTCCCGCACGCAGCCTTCGCGGGCCAGACGCCCGACGAAATGTACTTTGGCTGCGGCGACCGATTCCCCGCCGATCTCGCTTCCAGCCGCGCGCGTGCCAGAGAGGCTCGCATGAAATCGGATCAACGGCCGCGAGTGGCTGGTACACGCTTTCTCAAGGCGCTCAAGGAGATTTTGCCGCGCGGTTCGAGGCACTACTCGGGAACCAGCGCAGGCAACTCCCGCAACGAACTGGTCAGAGGACTGGCCACCCTACCCTGGCCATCGAGCAGGACAAAGCTGGGCGTAGCTGGGCGCGATCCTTCAGAGCGTGCAGATTGGCCCCTTGACGCACTCCCAGTGCAGGGCGCCATTCTCGTCCTTTTCGCAGGAGCAAGACCAGTTGTATTCTCCCTCCTCGCCGCAGCGCCAATGGCATTGGGTGGCCGCCTTGGCACAGGAAGCGCCGGTTTCGGGCCGATGCTTGGGGCAGTGCTTGGTCGAGCACTTCGGTTGAGCGACAGCGAAGGAGGCCACGAGCAGCACCACCAGAGCCACCAATAGGCGTATTGGTTGCGCGGTTTTCATGTCGACCATTCTCCCATAAGTCACTGCGGGGCGCTGGTGAGGGTCATAGAAAGTCACGACGTAGTAGGATTGGCCGTTGGTCGCATCCACCCTCACAGGTGCGGTCCGCGGCGGGGCCCAGGGTACCCACAGATCGACGCGACGTCACTATGGCGGAAGGGATGTTTTAGGTCTATTATAGTGTAAGTAAGACTCCACTTCCCCTGGGCAGTCCCCTGCGAGACGGCTGAAGGCTGTTGGACCAGAACACCCAAAATCCCGTGAGGGGATCGACGACATCTCCGGCGCAGGCTGCGCGGAAAGACGGAGCGCGATTGCCCGCGCCACAGGCTGGTTTGAAACGACTAACCATCGCGGCCCTGATCGACAACGCCAATTTTTTCGAGGGCTGCTACGAGGCCAATCTGCGCGAGGCGCTCGATGCCAAGT
>PMJO01000079.1 GCA_003158455.1 Myxococcales bacterium
CAAGCGTCTGGCACTATCCCTGCGGTCAGCCCGCCCGCGAAGGGCTTGGCGACGTCAGCGATCTGCTTGCCGACGACTTCAATCTTCGCGGTGTCGGTGGTGCCGAGGCCATCTGCTTCCAGCTTGGTAAGGTGCGGCACTTTCTTGGGGTCGCACTTCATGACCAAGGCCTCGATGGTGTCGACGGCGACAGCATTCTTGCCGGCCAGGATGAGGCGCATGTTCTTCGTGGAGGAGGCGTAGTCCCAGTAGCCAGCGTCGTTCGGTTTCGATTCAAAGGCCGGCGCTGGCCCGTGATGGATGCCCTGCAAGGCATCCATCACCACGAAATCCGCCGGCCGAATGCTGTAGTAGTCGCGAATGAACGAGCCCAGCGTCTCAGGGGTGGAGTGATCGATGGAATTGGCCCCCGCGACCTGCCCACGCGCAATCGCTGGCGTTGGCGCCCGAACCGCTACCTCCGCAACCCGGGAACTGGCTGACGACGAGGCCAGCGAGGCCGAGGACCAGGAAGGAGCGCTTGCCCCCAGGACTAACTGCAATTCTCATTGATACTACTCTCGATTGCGGTTGTCGATCGGCCGGCACTATTAGGCATCAATCGCCTCGAATTGGCAAGGATCCTCTCGGCGTGACTGGGTGGATAGTTTGGGTAGTTACCGCGCTGTGCGCTCAGCGAGTCGACGGCCCAGCACCTCGATGCGGACCGGGGCGGTTCCCACCCGCAATAGGTTCAGCCGGCGTGCCGCCGCCTCTGACAGGTCCAGTTGCCGCCCGTGGGTACAGCCGCAGCGATCATTCACCCGCACCTGCACGGAAGGGCCGTCGGGCAGGCGAGTGACCCGCAGGACGGTTCCCATCGGCAGGGTCGCATGCGCCGCCGTAAGCAGCGCGGGGTCATAGGGCTCGCCCGAGGCCGTCTTGCGACCGACAAGGACGCGGCTGTAGTAGCTGGCCCGAATTTCGACGCTCTCCCCCGGCGAAGGCGCCAGGTTGGTCCCCGGCCCTGCACAGCCGCCCAGCACCAGGGCCAGCAAGGCCGCAGGGCGCGCGGATGGAAATATGATCAGGGCGCTGCGCATGTCCGATCGGCAGTCTGGCCCGTGCCGGCGGCCTGGGGAAGCAGGGATTCTTGCGCCCTCACGGGATGGCCGGCTCGCACCGCTGGCCGCCTGCCCGTGATACCCTGAGGCCATAGCCGAATCATCGACTTGAAGACAACGACATGTTCAAGATAATGGCTTTCGCTGTGCTGTCGGCCCGAGCTATCTATGTCTCTCGCGGCTCGCTGCGGACGTCGTGTTCACACGCGGGGGTCAGCCGGCGTGAGGCGTGAATGAAGAGACTACCTACAGTGGCGCTCTTGGCATTGGTTGGTGTGGTCGGTGGCGGATGCGAGAAGGGTGCCAAGCTGCAGATGGCCAGTAAGGGGCCGGAGGTCTGGTGGGTGGACGGGCGAGCGTATGGGATTTCGTCCACCCACTACGAGTACGGACCTCCAGGCAGCGTGCACTACGTGGTAGGATTTCAGGTAGCGGCTGAATCAGATCTCTTTGGGGTCAATGAGCAGAGTGCAAGGGCGCTGGCCTGGCCGATTCTCCGCTACGCATACGAACATGACAGCTACGAGCGAGTTCGTCGCTTTCCTCCACTCAAGGGAATGCCCCCGCCGATAGTGAGGATCGCCGTGGATTTGCTGCCACCGTTGGGCACAGGGCGAGACAAGCCCGGCTACCGTGTGGTTCTCTCCGTTGGCGAGATCGTGTCGTGCCTCAATCGGGGCGAGTCATGCAAGCGGCCTTGAGTCCGCCGACGCCCGGAAGGGTGGGAGGCAGCTCGTCCCGTTGCAGTATAACGAAATTGAGGTAAGGCACAGGCAAATGCAACACCCGAGACGATACGCAATCCTGGGCACGGGCGCGCTCGGCGGGTTCTACGGCGCGCGTTTGTGCCGGGCCGGTTGCGATGTGCATTTTCTTGTGCACAGCGATTTCGAGCATGTGCGCCAGCACGGATTGGTGGTGGATTCGAAGGATGGCGACTTCGTCCTGCCGCGGGTGCAGGCCTACCGCGACGTGCGCGACATGCCCGTTTGTGATGTCGCGGCCGTGGCGCTGAAAGCCACGCACAATCATCTGCTGCCGTCGCTGCTGCCGCCGGTGCTGGCGGAGGGCGGGGTAGTGTTGCTGATGCAGAATGGGCTGGGCGGCGAGGCGGAGGCGGCGCGGGCCGCGCCCGGCCACGCCGTGCTGGCTGCTCTGTGTTTCCTCTGTTCCAACAAGGTCGGCCCCGGCCACATCTGCCACTCCGACTACGGCGCGGTTCGTTTCGCGCAATACTCGGCTGACGGAGCGGCGGCCGGCATCAGCGAAAGCATGCGCGCCATGGCTCAGGACTTCGCGGCGGCGGGCATCGAGGTCGACCTACTGGATGACTTGCTGCTGGCGCGCTGGCAGAAGCTGGTGTGGAACGTGCCGATGAGCGGCTTGTCGGTGGTGCTGGACACGAACACCGGGGCGCTGATGACCGACTCGCACACGCGCGCGCTGGCCGAAGACATCATGCGCGAGGTGATGGCCGGGGCGCGGTCTTGCGGCCGGCACATCGACGACGGCTTCGCGCAGAAGATGCTCGACATGACCTTGGCCATGAAGCCCTATCGGGCCAGCATGAAGGTCGACTTCGACGCGCACCGAGCCATGGAGGTGGAGGCGATCTACGGCAACCCTCTGCGCGCCGCCCAGCAGGCCGGCGCGCGCATGCCACTGGTCGAGACGCTGTATCGGCAGCTCAAGTTTCTCGACGCGCGGAATCGCGGAATTTGAACAGAAGCCCAAGACCCGCGGCTATCGCGGGATTGCGGTTTCACTTCGTGGTTTGACCTGCGGCGCTTCCAGTCTTCTGTACCACTGTGGCTGCGCCCCGGTCGAGCACCACCACGGTCTGCACCGATTGGATCTCGTTGGTCTCGCGCGCGAAGACCTGAACCAGGTTGCTGCCCGGCCAGAGCGGCACGTCGGTCTCGAAGGCAAGATGCTTCTTGTCCCCCTTGTTGGGCAGATAAAATACTTTCTTGGGTGGCAGCTTGGAGTCGCGGTTCCACACCCGGATGTAGACGTCCTTGACCTCAGTGTCGTCGGAGGCCGTCGCTTTGATGTGCACCGTGTTGCCTGGCACTGTGGTGGGCGCGGCAACCGCCAGAACCGGCGGGGTCACCTGCCACCTGGGAACAAAGCTGCCGTGCACCGAACCGCCCGGCGTGACCTCTGCCGCAGCCACGAACGCCGGCCGTCCACTTTCGATTTCCACCCGGAAAAATGCGCCGATGCGGCCGGTGCTCTTCCACACGGTTCCCTTGGGGGCATAGCCCACGACCAGCGCGTCTTCGGTCGGCGCTTGGCGCAAGACCGCTTCGGAACGCGTGATGGTGACCGGCTGTTCCTCCGCCGAAGGGGCTGCGCCGGCCGGAGCCAGCTTGACCTTGATCTTGTCGGTCACCGATTCGCCGAGAACCGTGTCGGCCACCACCAAATCAAGCTGGTACTCGTCCCCGCGAAAATCCGACCCGACCTCGTAGACGAAGGTGAAGGTCCGGGTGGCTCCCGGCGCCAGATCCTTTGTGTCAAAGCGCCCGGCGCTGATCAGGATACCTTCCTGCCCGGAACCATTGCGCAAGATGGCCTCGGTGCGCAGAGCCGCGCCCTGCCCGATGTTCTTCACCTTCACCAGCGTGCGCACGCGCTCGCCACTCTGCACCTGACCGTCGCGATTCCCGGACACGTCGTCGATAGTCTGATAGCTGTACGCAAACAGAGGGTGCGCCTTGCCCTCGATATTGAGAGTCATCTCGGGGCTGTTGGCCTTAAGTGTCCCCTGTCCGGACATTTCGGCGCGGATGACGTCGGTGCGAGTGAGGCTGCTCTTGGGCGCTTTCACGCTCAGGTCGTAGGTCTTGCTGGCGCCCGGGGCGATCTTGCCAAACACCATCTCGTTCTCGTCGAAGAGTGAGTTGTCGCTCCTCAGCACCGCGCGAACACGGTAGACTGCGGTGGTCCCCACGTTCTTCACCGTACCTCGGATCTTGATGGTGTTGCCCGCCCTCACTTGGGCTTCGCCGTTGGCCGCCGCCAGACTCACCTGAATCTCCCCCTGCCCTTCGTTGCCCGGGCCGCTGCTCCAGTCCACCCCCAGCTTCTCCAAAGCGGCCGCCAGCCGCCGGTCCTCGTCGGCGCGAATCTTGTCAAAGAGCGGCTTGCTCGAATCGACCAGATCCTGCCGTCGCACCACGCGCGCCTGGGCGAGCAGGTCGCGGGCCATGGTGATGGGGAAATCGATGCGATCCTCCTCGGGCTCGGCGCTGTCGCTCTCGTCCTCGTCGGGCAGATTGGCCTCCGCCTCGTCCTGATCCTGCTTGCGTCGCAACTCGGCGGCTGACGGCACATAGAGGTACGCGACGACCTCCTCGGGCTTGGTACCTTTGCGCACGCTCGGGCTCACCAGATGCCACTCGTAGTCCGATTCCTGTCGCCGCCGCGTGGAACTCTGCAGGTTTATCCACGCCTCATCGTTGTTCTTTTCCACCCGCATGCGGACCAGCTCCACATCGGGGGTCACGCCCACACCCTGGATCGACGTATCCCCCGGGGTCAGGTACTGCGCCGTCGTCAACTTGAGCCCCAGCTTGTCGTCCTCGGGCTTGTTGCCGAAAGGCACGGGCGATGGGATGTCGAACAGCATCTGCACCGAGCCCTTGCCGAAGGTGGTCTCACCGATGACCACGCCGCGGTCCAGGTTTTTGATGGCACCGGCGACGATTTCCGAGGCACTGGCCGAGTTCTGGCTGACTAGAACCGCGAGCGGAACCTTGCTGTCGCCGTTGCGGGTGGCGTGCTCGTCCTTGCGCTGGGCCCCGCCCACTCCGACCATGGACACGATCACGCCCGACTCGATGAACGCATCAGCCACCTTTTGCGCCTGGTCGTACAGCCCGCCGGGATTACCCCGCAGGTCCATGATGATGCCCTTGACCTTCTCCCGATCGAAGAAGGCCAACGCCCGACCGAGGTCGCTTTCGGTGTTGGCGGAAAAACTGATCAAGCGGAAGTAGCCGATCTTGGCCGCGGGCTGCCCGCCAGAGGCCGGAACCGTCAGCACACGTGGCGGCGGGTCGATGGCGGGGGGGCGGATGAAATCGCGGACAATGGTGAACTTCTTTGCCACTGGCGCACTGGCTCGCTCGATGTAGACGTCCACCGGCGCACCCACCTCGCCGCGCAGCCGGTCCACCGCCTCTTGCAGGGTCATGTTGATGGTGGATTCGTTGTTTATGCGGACGATGTGGTCTTTCGCCTTGAGCCCTGCGCGCATGGCCGGGGTGTCGGGCATGGGCTTCTTGACCAAGATGCGCCCCTTGCGGTCCATTTCGATGACGATGCCCAGCCCGCCGAACTTGCCCTGCGTGGTGGTACGCATGTCCTTGTAGCTGTCCACGTCGAGCAGGACCGAGTGCGGATCCAATGTGTAGAGCATGCCGTTGGTAGCAGTCATCTCGATCTCGACCAGGTGACGGGCCTCGTCCTTGGCCGCCACCGGCTGCAAGCGCGGTTGGATGAAACGAAAGATTTCCTGCAACGTACTGCGCAGGGTCCAGGGCGAGTCCACCCGTTCGACGGGAAACGTCTTCTGCTCGCCGTTGACTCGCACGGTGACCTGCTTGGGATCCTGCTCAGGAAATCGATCGACCAAGATTTCCGGCACGTCCCGCTGCAAGAAGTCGAGCGCACCCACCAGCATGCGCCTGGGATCGAGGCGCGTCTTGTCGAAGTACTGGTTGTTTACGTAGTAGAGCGTCTTGGTGAAGATCTGGGCCTGCCCGAGCTCGTAGGTCGTGCTCCCCGCCTGGGCCACGGCGGACAGGGAGGCATTGGTGCCGAGCCGCAGGTCATCCCCGCGGCGAGAAATGGTGAGAACCAGGGCGAGGGTGCAGGCCGCCAGAAAGACGAGTATTTTGCGTGAGCGTCGCATGAATGACTCCGGTTGTGTCGGAGAAGTCGAACTTGGATCGTCGAGCAGATCCATCTTGTGGCCGAATCATAGCAAGACAGAAGCGCTCCGTCGTGCGAGGATTCGCAGGGCGACCTGGACGCTACGGTTTGCAGCCCTTGCGGACATGTCGGCGCCCATGCAATGGAGAGGCTGTTGACCGAATCTCACTCAGGCACGCTCTATGTCGTGGCCTCGCCCATCGGCCACGCCCAGGATCTATCGCCCCGCGCGCTCGAAACCCTGCGCACGGCCGACCTGGTATTGGCCGAAGACACGCGCTCGGCGCGCAAGCTGCTCGACGGGCACGGGATCGATCGTCGCACGCAGTCGTGCTTCGATGCCAACGAGCCGGCGCGTGCCGCACAAGCAGCGACCTTGCTGCGCTCGGGCGCCAGCATAGCGCTGCTCTCCGAGGCGGGAACCCCAACCGTGTCCGATCCGGGCTACCGGGTCGTGCGCGCGGCCATTGCCGCGGGCGCTCGGGTGGTGCCCGTGCCCGGGCCCTCGGCGGTGCTGGCCGCGTTGGTGGGCTCCGGCCTGCCCACCGATCGGTTCTTCTTTGTGGGGTTTCCACCGCGCAAGGCAGGCGCGCGCCAGGGCCTGCTGGCTCAGCTTCGTTCGCTGCCCGCCACGCTGGTTTTCTTCGAATCACCCCATCGAGTCGCGATCACCCTGGCCGACTTGGTGGCCGTGCTGGGCAAGGACCGACCTGCCTGTGTGGCGCGCGAGCTGACCAAGACGCACGAGGAATTCGTGCGCGGTACCCTGGCCGAGTTGGCGTCCAGGTATGCGAGCGAGCGTCCCTTGGGTGAAGTCACTCTGGTGGTGGGCGGTGCCTCCGTGGATGAACGGGAAGGCGACGGGCAATGCGACGAGGAAGTCCGCGGACGAGCGCGGGCGCTTCTGGCCTCGGGCCTGTCAGCCCGCGATGCCGCCGACGCGCTGGCCAGCGAAACCGGCCGGCCCCGGCGCGAGACATATCGGCTGGTGCTCGATCTGCGGGCGCGCGAGTAGGGGACAGTGGCGGGGTGGAGAGGGTCACGGAAGAAGCGCGCGAACTGTCTTCGCCGCGGTGGTTTGCGGGCCCCGCTTGTTGCAGAAGCTCGAAGTATCTGGCTTCTGCCTTGGACGACGTGTCGCGCCCAAGGACCAATTTACCAAGCAGGAGCCACCTTTTCGGCGCTCATCCAGTCGAGGAGGGCACGGGCTTCGCGGCTACGGTATCCATGCCACTCTCCGTCGGCGAAGGGTCTTAGCGCTTCCACCGCCAGGCCATAGCGCGCGAGACGGATCAGGCACAGGGCGCGGTTGAAGTGCGCTTCGGGAGCGAACACGCCTTGACGATGATCGCGAAGGTAGTCATCCCAGGCGGCCAATGCGCGCTCGGGCGAATGGGCGAAGAAGTGTGCGCGGTGGGCTCGCTCATACGCACGGGCTTCTCTGTCGGAGCCTTCCTGGTGGATTGGCCGGTGAGGAAGGGGCGATTCGGGCGGAGGCTTCACCATGGGCGGCGGTGGGGGCACGGCCTGGACTGTCGTGACAGCGGCACGTCCGGGTCGACGATCCGACGGGTGTGTGGGCACCGATCGTCGCCACCCCAGGCTGGTCCAGGCGGCGGCAGCCGAGGTGACGATGAAGAGACCGACGGCAGCGGCGAGCAAGACGCGGCCGAGAATACGCCGCCGGTTCATCTGCTCGCTAGACGCGGCCAACACACGAGCGCGCGTCGCTCGGCCATCGGCTGGCGTGGCGGTCGCCTCGCGGAAGGCGCGGACAAACGCGTCTAGGTCATCCCCGCGGCTCATTCGTCGTGCTCCTCGGATAAGAGGTCACGCAGACGGCGCCGGGCGTGGAGCAACCGGGTTCGCACGGTGTTTTGGGGTACACCGATGAGGACGGACGTTTCCGACGACGACAGACCCTCCACTGCACATAGCACGAAGACTTCGCGCTGTCTGTGCGGCAGCCGATCCAGCGCGGCCGCCATCCGCGCCGCGAGCTGGGCGCGGTAGGTGTGGTGTTCGGGGTCGCGAATCCCGCCGATGTCCAGCCGAGCATAGTCATCTAGGGTTCGTCGCCGACGCAGGGCCGCTCGCGCATGGTCTCGCGCACGCTTGATGGCGATGGAAAGCAGAAACGTCTCGAGAGCCGCGTCGCCGCGATACCGTCCCGCGGCTCGTGACAGCGAGGCGAAGGTCTCTTGCACCACGTCTTCAGCAGCGGCGTCCTCGCCCAGCAGGCGGCGGGCGAGGATGCGGACCCGCTGGTGCCAGCGGTCGAACGCACGCGCAACCGCGTCTGCGCTCCCGCTGCCGATCTCTGCCGCCAGCGCGACATCGTCGGGTCGCGCTACGCACGTCTCCTTGGGACTTGCGGTCGGTTGGAGCTCTTGCCGGATCATGGGAGCCTGTAGCGCGCGCCGATCATGGGGGTCGTTATTAGGAAGGGTTCGAGGCCGGTGGCCGACAGGTGAGCGCCGACGCGGACGACCAGATCCAGGGATGATGTCACGGGACGCCCGACCATGACCGAGCCTCGAGCGTAGATTGTAGCTTGGGTGTCCGGACTGTAGGTTACGGAGGAGGACGCTCCCGTGTCCGAGTTGTACGCCACACTACTGTGCATGACCATCCCGGAGGTGGCCTCGACGCCGAGCCCGACACTGGCCTCAAGAAACCAGCTCTTGTAGCGCAAGCAACTTCCGACGAAGGCCGCGGCGCCGAAGCGATGGTTCGCCGACCCGACCTCGAGCGCCACTCCCCACAAGCGGGCGGTTGCATCGTTGTGCTGCATCTCGATGTACGTGCTCGTCTCCCAAGAAGGTCCTTGGATTGTGGTACCTGACGGCTCTCCGTCCCACTGATTGGGCAGCGAGAGAGCCGTGAAACCGGCCGCAACCGTGATACTCCACCGAGGTCTGTCCGATGCCTGTCCCGGAGCAGATCTTGTTGCGATAACCGCTTCGGGACCGGCCTCAACTTGCTTGGCTGCCGGACCTGAGGACGCGGCCGCGAGAGATGGCGGCTGCAACTCCGACGTGACGGCAGGCGTGCTCGCAGGCATCGCTATGTTTGGCGGATTCAGCGTTGCGCCAGAGTTGCTGGGCAGCTCGGCGGTAGCAGGCGTCGCCACGATTGCGCTCACCTGATCTCGGGCCAGGTTGCCAGCCAGCAAGGCGACGGCCTTTCGTCGCGCGGCGGCCTGGGCTGGGGCCGGGATGTTGCGCGAAACCATTTCGCGAGAGTTTCTCCGCAGAGACATGGCGATTCGACTGTTGTCCACCGCGACGATGAGGACGTCGGATGCGTCCGGGGCGGTGGAATCGTCGGCGCCACTTGCCGGCCCACCATCGCTCTCGTCGCCGGGAGCGATGACGTAAACATGCAACTCGTCGGCAATGGCCCGACGGAGTTCGTCGGCGTCACGTGCTGGGCCGGGTGTGCCTTCCACGACCACGAGCAGGGGCCTTCTTGGAGCGGACGCGCGCGGTTCGTCGGAATCCATCGCGCGCGACACCGACGGCGTGATCCAGATCAGGGCGCTGAGGGCCAGCCCGGCCGATGGAAGGATACTTCTCGTGAACATGTCCCTTTGTCGCCCGCCGCCCGCCCTCCGTTCAATGGTTTCGGCAATGCCTCGGAGTGTCATTGCCGGCTGTATGGGTATCGTCAATGCGAAGTCGCCCTTGCCAAATTGGATCAAGGGACTTCCACTGCCGACGTGGCATTTCTTCGCAAGCCCGGGAGGTTCTTTCGGGACGCCAAGGCACCGCCAACAGCTGCTCTGGGGCCTCGGTACCCTCTGTGTTCTCGACCGCGGGTGGCTGTCGAGGTAAATCAACTCGTCCGTTTGGCTACGGCCGTGACTCTACTCGCGATCGCGCAACCCCAACTCCTTCATCTTGGTCTGCAGGCTCTTCCTTGAGATCTGCAGCTTGCGCGCGGCCTGGGTCACGTTGCCCCCGGTTTCGTCGAGGGCGCGCTGGATCAGCTCGCGCTCGACGCGCTCGGTTTCCACGCGTACCGCTTCCTTGAGCGAGCCCACCTCCTCGCCCACCAGGGGCGCGGCGGAAGGCGGCGGGCTCGCCGCCGCAGGCACCACCGCCTCCACGGTTGGAAGCTCGGGATGCGACGGCCGGAAGGTCACTCCTCCCAGTTCCGCGGGCAAGTCCTCGAGCAGAATCTGCGGTCCTTCGCAGAAGAGGATGGTTCGCTCGATGACGTTCTCCAATTCGCGAATGTTGCCGGGCCAGTTGTGCACCACCAGCCGTTCCACCGCCGCGGGATCGGCACCCGTGATCTGCTTCTTCAGCCGGTCGTTGAAGCGCGCGATGAAATGATCCACGAGCAAGGGGATGTCCTGGCGCCGTTCGCGCAGGGCGGGCAAGTGGATGGGAACGACGTTGAGCCGGTAGTAGAGGTCCTCGCGGAAACCGCCGCTGGCGATCTCGGCCGCGAGATCCCGATTGGTCGCGGTGAGGAGGCGCACATCGACCTTGATGGTCTTGATCCCGCCCACCCGCTCGAATTCCGACTCCTGCAGAACCCGCAGCAGCTTGACCTGCATTTCCACCGGAATTTCACCGATCTCGTCGAGAAACAGCGTGCCCCCGTGGGCCAGCTCGAAACGGCCTGGCTTGGAACCCACCGCGCCGGTGAACGCCCCCTTGTCGTAGCCGAAGAGCTCGGACTCCATCAGGGTCTTGGGAATGGCGGCGCAGTTGATTTTGATAAACGGCCCCGCGCGCCGCGAAGAATTGTCGTGCAGAGCCCGCGCCACCAGTTCCTTGCCGGTGCCCGACTCGCCTGTGATGAGCACGGTCGAAGGTGTGTCTGCCACCTTCTCAACGATCGCGTAGAGCTGGCGAATAGCGGGTGATTCTCCCACCAGACGAAAGCGCCCGTGGGTGGTCGTATCCTCGGGTCGGGCATCGCGACGCGCGAGCATGTGCGTGTGCATCGCTTTGGCGACGATTTGGTGAATCTGCACCTGGTCGAAAGGCTTCTCCAAATAGTCGAAGGCTCCCAGCTTGACTGCCTCGACCGCGTTTTCCACTGACCCGTGTGCCGTGATCATGACCACCGGCACGTCGGGGTAGTCGGCCGAAAGCTTGCGCAGAAGTCCCATGCCGTCGAGGATTGGCATCTTGAGATCCGTGATGACCATGTTGATGCCGCGACCCATGCTGGCCAGCGCCTCATTCCCGTTGGCTACCGTCACCACGTCGTAGCCATCGCGGCGCAGAATTGCCTCAAGTACGCGGCGCATGTTGAGTTCGTCGTCCGCGATGAGAACGCGCTTGGCTTCAGTCTCGTTTCCGGCCACAGGGTGACGTTAGCTCATTTCGACCCCGAGGGCATCGGTGGCGGTGTGGGAAGCGGCAGGGCTGGCCCGATGACCGCGGGCGGCGACAGCGGGATGGGGCCGGAGCCGGGCAAAGGCGGCGGGCCCTTCTTCGCCTCCGCATAGGAGGCATAAGCATCGGCTTCCACCGGTAGAAGCACGGTGAAGGTCGAGCCGGCGCCCGACTGCGAACGCACCTCAATGGTTCCGCCGTGGTTCTCGATGATGCGCTGGCTGATGGGCAGGCCCAACCCGGTGCCGCGTTCCTTGGTGGTGAAGAAGGGAATGAAGAGGTTGCGCAGATCCCCGGGCGGGATTCCCACGCCGGTGTCACGGAAACGAATCTCCAAGAACGCAGCCGATGCGCTCCGGCGCGTGGATCGGCGCAGGCTGGTCGACACATGCAGCTTTCCGCCCTGGGGCATGGCCTCGAGTGCATTCAGCGTCAGGTTGAGAAACACCTGCCGCAACTGCTGAGCATCGGCCCGAACCTGGGGCAGTGCTTCGATGAAGCTGGTCGAGATCTCCACGTTGGTGCTGCGTTCCTTGTCGACTAGGTGCAGCGTCTTGCGAACCACGTCGTTGATGTCGAGCGGATTCTGGTCGCCGCGATAGGGTCTGGCGTAGTCAAGAAACTGCGACACGATCTTGTTGAGCCGATCGACTTCCTCGACGATGATCCCGAGGAACTCACGTGTGCCACCGGCATCGGCCGGCTGCGACCCGGTCGGCTGCAGAAACTGGGCCGCACCCTTGATCGATCCCAGCGGGTTGCGGATCTCGTGGGCCAAACCGGCCGCCATCTGACCAAGCGCTGCCAAGCGGTCACGCTCCTTCATGCGTTCGTACACCTGCGAGTTCTGCAAGGTGACTCCGATGGAGGCGGCCACCCCACGAAACAGCTCGATCTCCTCCGAGGAATAGGCCTCGCGCAGGCGTTCGTCGCGCAGAACCAGCATGCCCAGCAGCTGCTCCTCACCGATCACCGCCAGCACGACCGAACCGTTGACCAGCTCCAAAGCGCGCACCATGAGCAGGAGGCTCTCGCGCTCCTCGCTCTGGGTGTTGCGCAGGGCCGCCAGTTCTCGCTCAAGGCCCTCGATGGACACCACGCCCGCGCGGCGCAGCCGCTCGAGAAAGGAGCGATAGGCAACCGCGTCCAAGCGTCCCTCGGGGCGCGGTCCGACATGGCCGGCCAACTCATAGGCCGAGCCGTCCGGGTCGACGGTGTAGAGCGAGGCGTGAGTCACACGGCGCGAAGCCTCCAGGGCCGACAGCACACGCGGCACCAGATCGCGCACGTCGATGACGTTCATCAGATCCGTGCGCAGGCTTTCGATGCGCCGGAACAGCTCGTACTTCTCCTGGAACATCCAGCGATTAACCACGCGTTCCAGGCGTGTGCGCAAAGGTTCGAACACGATAATGATCGCGGTCGATGCCACCAGGGCGTTGAGGAAAAACACACCCAGCTCGTCGAGCTCGACCCACTTTACCAAGAGCAGGCCGTAGATGACGGTGGCGATCATGACCAGGGTGGCCAACACCACCATCCGGCCCAGCAACTCGTTGAGGTCGAGCAAGCGGTAACGGGCCAGGGTCTGCGACAAGAAATATAGGTAGATGGTGATGAAGATGTTCCCGAACGACGGCGCACCGGGAATGAGATCGAGCAACGCCGCCGTTACCGTCGCCACTCCGCCGATGAGGAGGTAGAGGAGCCGGATCTTTTCAACCCGCGATGGTGTACCCCGGTAGCGGCGGTAGAGGTAGTAGACCGACAGGTAGAGGCCAACGAAGACATAGGCCACCAGGGCGGCGTGAAACCAGAACGCGGTGTGGATGGGCGCTGCGAGAAAGCGACTGAGCAGCAGCGCCGAGTAGAGCAGTCCCGCGCCAACTACAGTGGTGCGCGAGAGCGGCGGCGGCCCGGCCTCGTCGCCCAAGAAAGCCTGGAAGAACCGCTGCGCGGTCGCAGGAAGGGAGACGGTGGCGGCCATCACCGCCCACTTGAGCAGCGAATCGGGCTCGGTCGCGCCGGTGGAAAAGAAAGACAGGAGCTTCTCGATCGCGATGTTGAAAGCGAAGGTGGCAAAGAGAACGTGAACCGCCCGCCGCGGTTCCCGCAGAAGGACGGCGCCACCAATCGCCAAGCTGACGATGGCGGCTACCAGTGCGGATAGGGTCTGGGTGTTCAAGACCCTGGCATTTTACAGCCTTTGCCGTCCCGGCCTCGGTCTGTTAGCATCACTATCCATGAGCGCGGCCAATATTCCGCGGCCGCTCCGGCGGGCTAGGCATCTGGATAACGCTTCGCGCGAGCGAGGCGCCAGGGCAATGACTGGCCTTTTCCTCGCCACAGCCGACGTATTTGTAGCTCGCAGCGGCAGAACGGACGCGTCGTGATCAACTCGTCTGTCCTGGTGCTCAACCGGAGCTTCCAGCCCATCCACGTTACCAATGTGAGGCGGGCCTTCACCTTGCTCTACCTGGGCGCGGCGCAGGCGATCGATCGGCAGTTTCGGGCTTTCGACTTCGATAGCTGGTCGCAGCTTTCGACCGAAACCGGCGATGACGTCATTCACACCGTCGATCGCGCCATCCGCGTGCCGCGTGTGATTATGTTGCAGCTTTACGATCGCATCCCCAAGGCCAAGGTCCGCTTTTCACGCCACAACATCTACACGCGGGATGCCAACACCTGCCAGTACTGCGGACGGCAGCTCGCCCGTTCGGACCTGAATCTGGACCACGTCAAGCCCCGATCCCAAGGTGGTCGCACCACTTGGGAAAACGTCGTCTGTTGCTGCGTGGACTGCAACCTCGCCAAGGCGGCGCGGACTCCGGAGCAGGCCAAGATGCATCTTCTGCGCGCGCCCACCCGACCGCGCTGGACCCCGACTTTCCGCAGCGCCGGCGATGGCGTGCGCTACCGCGAATGGCTCCCTTTCCTCGATCTCGCCAACGCGTCGTACTGGAATGTCGAGCTGGAGGAGTAATCACGGGTTGTCTGGTGATTCCGGACCGCTTCGGATTCTCAAAGGACTCCGCGTGCTCGTGACTCGACCGGCGCATGGTCACGCCGACAACTGGGCAGCGGCGCTGGCGGCGGCGGGCGCCACCGCTCTATCCTATCCAACGATCGAGGTGCTGCCTCCACCCTCCTGGGAGCCACTCGATGAGGCGCTCCGACAGATTGGGCGCTATGACTGGATCATCTTTACCAGCCAGTCCACCGTAGCTTCTGCTGCTTCTCGCCTGGAAGGCGGCTGCTTTTCGGCCTGGGGCGCTCGCCCGCGCGTCGCCACGGTGGGCGCAGAAACTGCACGGGCGCTCAAGAGAGCCGGATCCCACGTGGATCTCGTGCCTTCCGACCAGCGGCAAGAGGGTCTGATAGACGCCTTTCGCGACCTCGAAACCGGCACCCGTCTGCTTTTCCTTCATGCCGTCGCCGGCCGCGACACGCTGATAGAGGCCCTGCGCGGCCGAGGTTGCAAGGTTGATGTAGTCGCCGCCTACCAGACGGTCCCACGCCGTCCCCTGCCACCTGCACCAGCCTTTGACGTCGCAACCTTCGCCAGCCCATCGGCGTTGCAGGCCTTCGTGGCGAGCCACGGAACCCGCACCCTTGCGAACAAGACAGTCGCAGTGATCGGGCCCACCACGGCAGCCGAGGCCGTCCGTCACGGCCTTCAGCCTGTGATTGCCGCTGAGCCCAACATCGACGCGCTCATCTCCGCCATTGCGAGCACACGCACATCCCAAGGAGGCCACTAGCATGTCGTTTCCCGAAAACCGGCCCCGGCGCCTGCGCCGCACCGAAGCTCTACGACGAATGGTCCGCGAGACCACGCTCTCGGTTGACAACCTGGTTTTTCCCCTGTTCGTGTGCCCGGGCAAAGGGGTGCGCCGCGAAATTGCCTCGCTGCCTGGACAATTCCACTTCTCCGTCGACCAACTTGCCCGAGAAGTCGAGGCGGTCGCCAGCCTCGGCATTCCAGCGGTCATGCTGTTCGGGTTGCCGGAGCGAAAGGATGCGGTGGGGAGCGAGGCATGGCATCCGGAAGGCGTCGTCCAGCGCGCCATTCGCGCCATCAAGAAGGCGGTGCCCGAGCTGGCAGTGGCGGCTGACTGCTGCTTCTGCGAGTACACGACCCACGGCCACTGCGGCGTCATCCTGGAGAAGAAAGGGAACCAGAGCGTGGTGGACAACGATGCCACCCTGGAGAACCTGGGCAGGGCGGCCTTGGCGCAGGCACAGGCAGGCGCAGACATCGTCGCTCCATCCGGGATGATGGATGGGATGATTGGCTTTCTGCGTGAGACACTGGACGAGGCCGAGCACCAAGACGTCATACTGCTGTCCTATGCGGCCAAGTACGCGTCCGCCTTCTACGGCCCATTCCGAGAGGCAGTGGCTTCCGCGCCGTCATTCGGCGACCGGCGTGGCTACCAGATGGACGTGGCGAATGTCCGTGAGGCGATACGTGAGGTCGCCCTCGACGTGGAAGAGGGTGCGGACATGATCATGGTCAAGCCCGCACTTCCTTGCCTTGACGTTGTCAGCGAGGTGCGCCGTGAGTTCGACGTGCCGGTCGCTGCATACAACGTGTCGGGGGAGTACGCGATGCTGAAGCTCGCGGGCCAAAAAGGGCTTCTTGACTACGACCGAGCCATGGTGGAAACTCTTATGTCTGTACGGCGGGCGGGTGCCGATTTGATCGTGACTTATCACGCCAAAGAGGC
>PMJO01000234.1 GCA_003158455.1 Myxococcales bacterium
TTCTTCGACATCAGCGAGCTGCAGGCCAAGGGTGGCTCGATCAATGACGTCACCGCCAGTCTCATCTACGACCGCGGCGCCACCGAGTTCGGCGAGCCGACCAGCATCAGCAAGCCCAAGGTTTGCCCCAACAGCCCCTCGACCTACTACATTGAGATGGGCTTCGAGGGCTACAAGTTCTGGGGGCGGATTGTGCAGCTCAAGGCGCCGCGTACCTTCATGATTGACATTGGTGTCGGAAATGGCGCGGGTTGCACGTGGAATCCGGCCAACGACTGGAGCTATGCCAGTTTGCGGGCAGCCCCGGCAGGCGGAGCCGATCCACCCAAGACACCGCGCATCCCGGTGTACAGCAGCGGGGTTTTCGCTTGGGGCGAAGAGCCGCCGTCCTGCTTCGACCCGAAACCACCCATCTGCACTCAGTGAGGGCTATGGCTCATACGTGCTAGCCACCTTGTCTCCCGCACGTCGGCGCCGGATTTCACCACAGAGGCCACAGAGATCACAGAGACGGATTGGAAGAAAAAGGGCTCGGACTCGGATCCGGAANNTGGCCTCTGTGCGCTCTGTGGTGAGACTCCGGATCGCGCCGTTGGCCGCCGAACTACCAAGGAATCGTGGCCGGCAGCTATGGGGCCATGGCTGTTCCCAGTACAGCTACCTGGGCGGGTGACGGCAGTTGCGGGTCGCCTTCTCCCGGACGGTCAATCTCCTTCGATCTGCCGGCCGAGGAAGGTACCCACGCCCATCTGCGCAATTTGGTCATGCTGGGACTCCAGCATGTCGAGGTGGCCGTCCTCGTCCTTGACGATCGACTCCAGCAACTCGCGCGTGGGCGCATCCTGCACCTGCATGGCCAGCGGGATGGCCTCGTTGTAGCCGCGGATGGCGGTTATCTCGGCCGCGATGTCGTTCGCGACCATCTGCGGCACGTCGGTCCCGATGTGCAAGGGGTTCAGCTTGCTGACGACGGGCACACCTTCCAGGAACACGATGCGGGCGATCAATTTCTCGGCGTGCTTCATCTCGCCGAAAGCGCGCTTTTCGATCACCTTGTGTAACCGCTCGTAGCCCCAGTTGGCACAAAGCTCGGAGTGCACCATGTACTGGTTGATGGCGGTCAGCTCGTCGGCGAGCAACTGGTTGAGAACGTCGATCAGTTTCTGATTGCCCTTCATGTTGGTCCCCCTGAAGTCAGATGCTCGAGCCCGGGTTGTTCGAACAGACTTTCTAGCGTGCCGAAACCAGGTGCGGAAACAAGGCCCCATTGGGTTGTCCATATCCATATACTCTGCGCGTGAGGCTTGCTCTCATCTTCCCGCCGGCCTGCGATCCCACGGCGCCCTACCCCGCGCTTGCGGCGCTCGCCGGATTCTTGCGTCCCCAGGGCATCGACGTGCTCCCCATCGATGCCAATCTGGAAGGCTTTCTGGCCCTGCTCCAGCGCGAACCCTTGACCCTGCTCTGCGAGCGTATCGAGCGGCGCATCGCCAGCCTGCAACGTCGGCGCGCGCTTGACCACCAGAGCCAGCTAGAATTGTTGACGCTGTTGCGAGTGCGCGGCGGAGCAGGCGCGGTGCCGGCCGGGATTGGCGCGGCGCTGGACGTCCTGCGCAGCCGCGAGCGCTTCTACGATCCGGGGCGGTATGCCGACGCGGTTGCCACGGTCAGCACAAGCCTGCGCGTGATCGCGGCCGCGCACGCGCCCATGCAGCTCGACTTCACCGCGTACCGGACGCCATTTGCCCTGACCACGCCGGACGAGATCGCGCGCGATGCCGATCCCGAGCGCGATCCGTTCGACGGCTACCTCATGCGCGACCTGGTGCCTCGCCTGCGCCGCGCGCGGGTGGACGCCATCGGCTTGTCGGTGTGTTTTCCGGGTCAACTGGTACCCGCGTATTTGTTCGCGCTCAAGCTCAAGGCCGCCTTGCCCGAGGCGCACCTGGTGGCAGGCGGACCGGCCATTACCCAGGTGCTGCTACGGCTGCAGGGGCGCGCGCTCGCGCAGGGGTTGGGGGCGTTTGACAGCGCGGTGGTCTTCGAGGGCGAGCACACCCTGCTGGCCGTGTGTCGCGCGCTGGCCGATGGGCGCGCGCCGGCGCAGGCGCTTGCTCGAATCCCCAACCTGGCGTTGCGTGATCCTCTCTTGGGGGCGCGCATTCTGCCCGGGCCGCCCGCTCTCGATCTGCGCACGCTGCCCGCGCCCGACTTCGACGGGCTGCCGCTTGCTCGCTATCTGTCGCCGCACCTGCTGCTGCCCTACGATCCCACGCGCGGCTGCTACTGGGGCCGCTGCGCCTTCTGCCACTACGGCCTGGCAGCAGCCGGCACCGCCCGCTACCGCGAGCGCCCGGTGGACACGGTGGTCGAGCACCTCCACGCTCTGTCCGTGCGCCACAACACGCGCTTTTTCTATTTGTCGCAGGACTCAGTGGCGCCCGCGATGCTGTGCCGGTTGGCCGACGGCTTGGCAAAGACCGGTCTGAATCTGCGCTGGGGCACTGACCTGCGGCCCGAGCCGTATCTGACCCCCGAACGCTGCCAGGGGCTGCGCCGAGGCGGTGCGGTCGCGTGTAGCCTGGGGGTTGAGTCGGCCAGCCCGCGGGTACTGCGCCTGATCAACAAGGGAATTGCGCCTGGCGCTGCAGCCACGGCGGTGCGCAACCTGGCCCGCGCAGGCATAGCGGCCGAAGTGATGTGCTTTTCCGATTTTCCCACCGAGACCTTCGCTGAAGCCCTGGCGACTCTGCGCCTTATTGAGCGTCACGCACCGTATATCGCTGCTTTCATTGTGGGGCGGTTCGAACTCACGCATGGTTCGCGCGTGGCGCGCGATCCGACGTACTTCGGACTGCGCGAGACTTGGACCGTGCAAGGCGACGAGCTAGGCACGGCCCTGTTCTTTGCCGAACGCAAGCCGGGCAAGCGCGGCCGCGAGCGCGTCCGGCTGGAACGGGCGCTGGAGCAACTGGCGTCGGGCTGGTTGCTGCGCAGCTATCCCTGGGCCGGCTCATTGTCGACCGCGCACACGATCTTCTATTACGATCATTTCGGTTCAGGCGTATTCAGGGATCTGGCAGGCCCGGAGCGCGGCAACCTTCAGGGCAAGTTGCCGGCCAGCCTAATCTCTCGTTTCGACCTGCACAAATTGGCCCGAGCCGAGCAACAGGAGGCCGAGATCTGGCACGAGATGACCCACGTGCGCCGCCAGGTCTCGCGCCACGCCTACAATGAACTGGCTGCGAAGGTGCCGCGCTTGCGACCCTAGCGCCTTCGCCGTCGCGCCAGCATGACGATCGCGCCGAACAGGCTTGCCAGAAGCCAGGGACCGAAGGTCTTGACCGAAAGCCAGCCAGCCACCGCGCACCCGCCCGAGTCACTCTGGTTGTTTTGGTCGTTGCCGCCGGTTCCGCCGGTGCCCGCCGTGACTGCACCGCCACTGTTCGTTCCGCCCGTCGCAGGCGCGGTGGTGCTCTGTCCGGCTGTCCCGCCTGTCGCAGGCGCGGTGGTGCTCTGTCCGGTTGTCCCGCCTGTCGCGGGAGCGGTGGTGCTCTGTCCAGTTGTCCCGCCTGTCGCGGGAGCGGTGGTGCTCTGTCCGGCTGTCCCGCCCGTCGCGGGCGCGGCGGTGCTCTGTCCGGCAGCTCCACCCGCCGCAGGAGCGGTGGTGCTCCGTCCGGCTGTCCCTCCCGTAGCTGTGGTCCCACCGAGAACACTTTTCCCGCCTGTCGCGCTGGTTCCGCCAGAACCTCCCTGCGCGCTGGCCCCGCCCTGTCCGCCGGCCCCGCCTGCATTTCCCAGCCCGCCGTCGCCGCTGACCACACAGCGGAGGCAAGCGTACTGCATGCTTGGCGGCCCGCCAGAGGCGTCATGGTTCCAGTTCGCATAGTCGAGCCTCGAGCAGGTGTCCCAGATGCAGATTCCCGAGATTCCCGTTTGGCTGCTACACGAAGCGCCGGCTGCGCCCGCCTGGTTGCATTCCGCGACATCCGGGGGAACCACATCGGCACGCGCCACGCTGGCAACGCCTGCCCAAATCGCGAACCCTGAAACAAGTAATCCCGCTGTTTTCATTGGTGACCTCAACCTTGGAATCCAAGGATCTCTCCCGACTCCCCGCCTTGTCAACCAAACCGCGCACGTCGCTGTGCACTAGGAGTGTCCTCGGTCACACGCAGGCTTGCCGTGTTTGTCGATAGCACGGCAGCGCGTCAGGCTGGCTGATCGACCGGCATGGCTCGGCGATCTTGCAGTATGTCCATGCCGCGCCCCTTCTTCTGGGGTCCCATGCTACTATGGCAAAACCTTTGCAGTCCTCATCGAGGGCAATCGGCAGGACTTGGCTGATTTTGCGCCAAGGAGTTTGAGTAGCTGAGCAAGAGACGGCAGCAAGGAGGCATTTGATGACTCGACCAGTGATGACCCCGGCGATTTTCGGACTTCTCCTGACCGCTATGCTCGCGGGGGGAATGCCCGCTGGCTGCGTTGAAGACACGGGACTCCGGGGCGTGCCGACGCGAACCAGTGGCACCGCGGGAGCGGGTGGCACCACCGGGACCGGAGGCGCGGCTGGTACCCATGCTCTGGCCTGTCCTCCGACTTTGCCCAAACCCGGATCGGCCTGCAGCAGTCCGGGCATCGACTGTGTCTACGGCCAATGCCCGGCCGGTGGCTACCAGGAGGCCGTTTGTGTTGGCGGCGTGTGGACCGTCGGAGCTTGCTCCAATAGCACCTGCCCCGGCGGAAACTGTGGGGGCACTGCAGGGGCAAGCGGCACGGGCGGGTCGACTGGCGCCGGGCCGGGCTGGACGTGCGAATCGTCCGGCATTATTTGCTCGGCGACCGGAGACACCATACAAGCGTGCTGCAATGCCACCGCGTGTGAGTACGTCATCGGTAGCACGAACTACCCGTGCGCCGGCACCGACTGCTCGGCCGAGGCACAGACGGTAGTAAACTACTGCATGGGCAGCGGGGCAACCGGCACCGGCGGGGCGGGCGGCACGGGCGGGTCGACTGGCGCGGGGCCGGGCTGGACGTGCGCATCGTCAGGGATTGCCTGCGCGAAGACTGGAGACATCATCCAGGCGTGCTGCAGTTCCACTGCGTGTGAGTATGTCGTCGGTACCACGAACTTCACCTGCGCCGGCACCGACTGCTCGGCAGAGGCACAGACGGTGGTGAACTACTGCATGGGCAGCGGGGCGACCGGCACCGGTGGCGCAGGCGGTACGGGTGGGGCGACCCGCACGGGCGGGGCCGGTGGCACGGGAGGGTCGACCCGCACGGGTGGGGCGACTGGCACGGGCGGGGCGGGTGGCACAGGTGGGTCGACTGGCGCGGGGCCGGGCTGGACGTGCGCATCGTCAGGGGTTGCCTGCGCGAAGACTGGAGACATCATCCAGGCGTGCTGCAGTTCCACCGCGTGTGAGTACGTCGTCGGTACCACTGCCTACCCGTGCGCTGGCATTGACTGCTCGTCAGAGGCACAGGTCGTGGTGAACTACTGTGCGGGCAGCGGGGCGACCGGCACGGGAGGGGCAAGCGGCACGGGCGGGTCGACTGGCGCCGGGCCGGGCTGGATGTGCGAATCGTCCGGGGTTGTTTGCTCGAAGACTGGAGACACTATCCAGGCGTGCTGCAATTCCACGTCGTGCGAGTACGTAGTCGGTACCACGGCCTACCCGTGCAGGGGCACCGACTGCTCGTCAGAGGCACAGGTCGTAGTAAACTACTGCATGTAGTGAGGTGGCCTGTGAGGCCACGGTTTCCTACTGGTCTGAGTGCAGCTCAATCTGCAGTTTGCACGCCCGGCGACACATGCGNNACGGTGCGCGTGGTCGTTTCGGTCTTGACGAATCGGCAGGCGTCCAGGCAGGCGCGCACGCCCATTGACTTTGGCCCCGGCTGAAAACCTCCGTCGGGCAACACGTCGACGCGCGCCTGTTTTTGCCGGCGCGGCTGCCCGCGGGCAAAGCCCAGCATATGCGCGTAGGTTGCCCGGCCGAAGCTGGAAGTGCCGGGCGGCTTGCGACAGACGATCTTGTGAAATAGGCAGCCCATGCCCGCGCGTTCGGCGGCGCGACTGACCAGTGCTCCCTTGTCGATCCAGAAACCGCCGTGCTTGATGTCGCTTTGGAAAAAGATGGCCACGCCTTCGTCGGCGGTGCACGCCATCACCAGGGCGGCCGCGTCTTCGAACCAGCGCCGCCAGCCATGCAGGCCCAAGCGCGGCAATTCCGAAACATCGGGCAACGAGGTGATGACGCTTGCGCCAACCAACTT
>PMJO01000162.1 GCA_003158455.1 Myxococcales bacterium
ACTCAAGTGGTGGAACGAACGGGGCAAGCTCGACTGCGTCTTCGAGCGGCGAGAGCGGAGGCTCGGGCGGCGACTCAAGTGGTGGAGCGGGCGGGGCAACCTCGACTGCGTCTTCGAGCGACAGCAGCGGAGGCTCGGGCGGCGACTCAAGTGGTGGAGCGGGCGGGGGAACCTCGACTGCGTCTTCGAGCGGCGGGACCACATAGATAGCACCGGATAGCACCCCACCGACGTTGCCTTGGTGGACGTGGCGATGGTGATCCGGATCTGCCCGGCTCGGAATGTCAGCGCAGTGCAGCGTGCAACGGAAGAACGTCCTCTGCGCGAAAAACTCTGGGCAGGCGATTCAGTCGCACATGCTCGGTTCGAAGACCCATAGCCCGTCTGCTCCACATAAGCTGGTTCCGTCATTGCTGCATAGGGGACGGGGATGGCTCGCAACACCTGGGCATCTCAAGTTGGGGCTTGGGCATGCCTCCCCTTCCCACGCGAAACCGGGCGGACACAGGCTGGTGTCGGATCCGGTATCCGCACCCGCCTCGGAAGGGGAAGCAACATCCATCGCCACACCGGCGTCACGGGTCGGCGGGCAGATGGGACAGCCACAAGGGTCGGTATTCGGCTCGGTGCCGTCCGCACAGGCCACCAGCACGAAACACGGACGCAGGGGACACCCGCCCATTCCGCCCGTACCGCCGATAGTGCCACCGGTTGCGCCAGCCATGATTCCGCCCGCACTGAGAATGCCGCCCGTGTTGCTCCCGCCGACGATCGCGCTTGAGACGGAACTGCCAGCCTGGCCTCCCGTTGCGCCACCCTCGGCGCTTGCACCGTCCTGGCCAGACTTCAGGCCCGAGTGTCCGCCACATGCCCCGCCTGACAAGCCAGTCACCAGGAGGGCCGCAAAGCCTGCAGACGTCTTGCACATTGTCGATGCCCTGCAACGCCGCGACTACTCCGTCGCCGTGCCTCCACCCGGGAGCCCCCCGCCGCCAACGGTGTTCGGCCACGGGAAGCACTGGATGGACGTTGGGACAGCGTCCAGGTATGGCACCAGCGTGCCGTCGTCCGTGCTCCCGTTCAGCGCGCAGTACTCGTCGCTGCGCACGTGGGTGAGCGCTTCCTTGACCTCATCGCCGCTCAGGGCCGCGATCGACGTGCCGTCTTGGCTCAGGCGCCAGCCGGTCGACGAGCCAGAGAAGACGATGGCGAGCCCGATGGCCATAGGCGAGCCGGACTCTGGGCAGGCGATGACCGGCCCCGAGGCCAGGCGGGTCGGGGCAAACGCATGCAGGCTCCCGCTAAAGGTCGAGATTTGGCAGCGAGCACCAATGCGGTCGATGCGGGCGTGAACGTCGCCGGTGTCGTTGATGCGATAAACGGCGAACGGGGTGGCGAATTCCTCCAACACGTCCAGGGACCAGGCGTCCGCGCCTTGGTTGACGGCGTAGATCGACGAATCACCAAAGGCCAGAGCGCTTCCGGCGGTCGGCGACGAAGCGAGGGAGACGGTTCGCACGACGTCCTCGACCAGGTTGAAGGTCATCTCGGAGCTGAGGCCGGTGCCCACTCCTATCGCCGTGATGTTAAGACGGTGCGCGGATGGATTGAAGGCGTCCTGGGGCGCGTGGAGATAGCCCGAGTAGGGCAGGAACAGGCGTTGGCTGCCCCAGTCGAGGCGGATGCGCTGATCGTCTGCGACGCCAAGCCAGGTCTGCACGAAATCCGCATTGTATTCGGTGCCCAGTAGGACGTTGTCGACCTCGCTGGCGTTGTCTTGACTGAAGAGCGTGATCTTCTGCAGATTCCGCTGGACGCCACCGCTGGTGAAGTTCACCGTGCCCGGGCCGAGAATGCCGGCGATGGCCAAGATCAGCTGGTCGCTGGACCCCGGCATCGCAAACTGGTTGATGGATGCCGGGAACGACGGGGCGCTCAGGTCCATCATGAGGACGTCCGACCAGTTGTAGATCCCTTTGGGTGCCGCAGAGTCGTAGTAGGCGCGCGATACCATAATTCGGCTGTCAGAGAAGAGGGTCGAATGACTGCCCGAATAGGAGTACGTTCCTCCCCGACGGGGGGTGTCCTGTGCGCCCAGCTCGGCGATGGAGTTGCCTGCAATAAGCAGGGTGTGAAGCTTCTGCCCCTGGTTGGTGAGCACGTAGAAGTGCCCTTGCTGGAACTGCAAGTCGCCCTTGTTGTCGATGGTTCCGCTGACCTCCAGTGGGGTTCCGGTGAAGGTCAACGCAGGCACGCTGCCGGTGGTGGTCCCTGGGGACGCCATTTGGAATAGTTGCTCGTCGAGCTTGACGAAGTCACCGTCGGTGTAGCGGTACACAACGAACTGCGTGGCACTATCCGTGCGGTAGGTCGGGTACGATATGGTCTGCGTCTCCGTGCGGTCGCAGATGTAGTCGTGATAGGTGTACGTGTTGCAAGTCTCCCCGACGCGAACATAGATGTACTTGCTCACCGTGGGGGCTGCTTCTTGGATGCAATCAAGGAGCGATTTTCCGTTGCAGGGATAGTCGCCCTTGGTGGATTGGGGATCCTTGTAGTCGGGATTTGGGCGCTGCTCGTACTTGGGGTAACAGTATTCCACGCTGCGCTCGGGGCCCGGGTGACTGGAGGCGCAGTAGGAATAGGTCTGGGACTGGGTACCGGTGAAGACCGTGCGGCTGACGTCGCGGCTGACCACGAAATAGCGGTCGCTGGCGCTGATGAACGGCTTGTAGTTCTTGTAGGTGGCCACGACCTGTCCCACCGTAAGCTGCTTTACCGCGTCGACAAAGTTCTGCCCAGCCAGGGGATCGGAGCTGGTCGGATCATTGAGAAACTCCTCCTGCCAAGCAAGAGCGAGCTGCGTGTCCCATGTCACGGCGGTCACCTTCACGCCGATGGCGGCGCTGGAGCTCACGGAGGCTGGGCTTGCGACCGGGGCGCTGGCGCCGCCAGTGCCTGGGCTGGCGTCCGTGGTGGGAGGCGCGGCCGCAGGTGGCGGGCTGAACAGGTTGGAGTAGATTACCAAGGTGCTGTCGAACAGGCGCGCATCTTGGATCTGTTGCCTGTCCAGCATGACCGCGTCCATGAAGTCAAAGCCAGTGGCGGAGATGCCGAAGCGCAGGAGAGCGGCCTCACTCGAGGACATCCCATTGACGAGCAAGACCAGTTCTTTGCCGTGATAGAAGAAGTACTTGGGGCGGCCGGGCAGCTTGAGCGCGCAGCTAAGCACGGGCTTGGCCTCGTCGGTCTTCACCGCGAGAAGCCCATGTCGTTGGGAGAGGAAGATCGCGACGTTCTCTTGATATCCCACCAGGTCAGGCCGCTCGATGGTGGGCGCCGGCGAATCCGTGGAACTCGCCCCTCCAGCCGTCGCTGGGTAGTTGCGGGGGGGAGGAAGATGCCCGCTGTAGAGCGGCGGCTGGCTCAGGTCCTTCAGAATGTCGACCGGGTGGGTCCAGTTGATCCCACCCAGGGCGTCGACGGCGGCCTGGAATTGGGCGTCGTGACTGACAGGACAGCGCTTTGCTGCGATGGGGTCCAATCGGCTGACCTGTGCTGCAAAGTCGTCATAGCTCAGGACCGTGCCGGACGCGGGGACGCGGACTTGGCTGCGGTAGCTGAGGGTATAGTCGGCGAGGTTGGATGGCGGGGTGACGTCACCCTGAACGCTGCCTGCATCGGTGCCAGCAGGCGCATCGGCGACGCCAGCATCGGCACTCGCACCGCCGCTGCCCCCGCTGCCGGGAGTCCCACTACCGGCGTTGCCTCCACTGCCGTGGGTGTCACCGCCCGCGTCGCTCGCGCGGCAGCCAGAAAGCACCAGGATAGCCGCGCCCCCAAAGACGGAGGCCTGAAAGTAAAGTCCGACTCGCTTTGTCATAATGGTTCCTCGCCGCCTACACGCTGCAAAAGCTGGGCCACGCGAATCGTCCCCACCCGAGCGCCATTCTCGCGTCGGTTCGCGGGTCTACGGGACCTGGGCCCTCAAAATTCTGAGTGTCCCTGACAGAAATTGCTGTAGACGATCCGAGCGAGGTCGGCTGCCTCTACTATGTCTCGTTCGCTGGGAAGATTCGTCGAGCCACGGTCAGGCGATGACGTGGTGCCGCACTATGGTCGCCAGCCGACCAACGCTCGAACAGCGAATTCTTGGCGGTGCGGAGTCCCGTCTGAGCCACGACGATGAGGTCGTCCATCTTGATTTCTCCAATTCTCGCCATACGCCCGCCGCCCGATTCAACGTCCGCCGCTCTTGCCGACTAGGTCGACGATATCCCTGAAACCATTGCGCTCAATTCGCTCGATATCGCGCGGAACCAGCTTGTCATTCAGGTAGGTCAGCATGAAAGCCAACCTTGTGAGGCAAACGGGGAAAGGGCGACCAGATCGAAGCCCCCTCGCCCGTGAGCGCCGCCTACTTGCCGAGGCCGATCTGCTTCATGAACTCCTGGTTGTCCCAGAACAGGTATTCCTCGTCCATCACGCCGTTCTTCCAATGACCGATGGTCGCCATCTGGATCTTGTAAGCCTTGCCGGTCGGCCGGATGGGCTTGGCCTTGCCGGTGGGCATCGGCTGCGTGAAGGTCCCTTCCATGACGCCAATGACGGCCGTCCAGTCGCCCTGTCCGAGCTTCACAGGGTGCTCCTTGATCCGGGTGTCGGGCGCCCACACGAACATCGCCTTCAGATCCTCAATGTGCTTGTCGATGCCCTGGGTCGTGTGCCCGTCAGGCCAGTGGACAGTGACGTTGTTCGAGTGGCTGCGGTGAAGCTCGGACCATTTCTCCCCGGAGAACACGTTGTAGTCGAGGTCATCAAAAGTCCAGAGGTGACCGCGGACCAGCTTCTGCTCCGCTTGGTGCTGCGCGGCCATTTCTCTCATCGCACAGCCAGAGGCGACGAGACCGAGTGCCAAGGTGAAAATGACGGTGTGGGTGGTTCCTCGACTCGTTGCCATGTGAATCCTCCTTGCTTGCCGTTGAACTTCGCCCAACGGCTGTTGCACGCGGTCTACGCGGCCGCGGATGCAGTCTGCCACGCAACTCCATCCCGTGCAGGAGGGACGAGCCATGGGCACGAATGCGTTCACGCGCGGTCCCACGTGCGCCCGTGGAGCTGGTCAAGGCTGCGACGGTCACTCCCATGAACTGCGTGGTGCACGACAACCAGCGTCGTATGCTGACAAGCCATGACCGTGCATCAGTCAACGGAGGATCTCCTTGTCTTGCAGAACGGGATCGTTGCGCGTCTCCGGCAAGCCGGCGCCTCTGTGGTCGGCCTAGCGGATCTCTCACCTCTGCCGGAACAGGCCACCGCAGGTCTGAAGTCTGCGATCTCTGTGGGCATCGCCCTCAACCCCGAGGTCGTCGCTGGCCTTGCTGCTGGACCAACGACCCGGTACCACGCGGAGTATGACCGTGTGAACA
Organism: Myxococcales bacterium; assembly: GCA_003158455.1. Classification (GTDB taxonomy): domain Bacteria; phylum Myxococcota_A; class Polyangia; order Fen-1088; family Fen-1088; genus Fen-1137. The sequence continues at coordinate 5,430 of PMJO01000162.1, forward strand.
GCCTCCTCGCGCAAGTAACCGCGTTGGCGGCGGACATGCTCCGTGAACGGGGATTTGTGGCGACAAGTAGGCCGGCTACCGTGAGGACGGTGGGCGCCGGCAGGGACACGACGCCTCTGCCCCATAAAACAGTTGCAACCCGTGCTGGTCTGGGTTGGATCGGCCACTGCGCTCTTCTGGTCACCCCTGCATTCGGCCCCGCCCTGCGCATCAGCAGCGTGCTCACGAACGCTCCCCTTGCCTACGCGGTGCCCATCGAACGATCCCGCTGTGGAACCTGCCGACGTTGCGTGGATGCCTGTCCCGCTGGCGCGGTGACGGGACGTCCCTGGACAGCCGGAATGCCACGCGACGAGATCTACGACGCCGCTGCCTGCCGCAAGAAAGCCTCTGAGCTGGCCACTGCGCAGGGCATCGAAGAGATCATTTGCGGCATCTGTATCTTCGCGTGCCCTTGGACACAGCGATACCTACGGCGCAGCGGAGTGGCTCGGCCGGCAATCTCATGTAGCAAAGCGGTGGGAGCATGAAACGACGGTTCAAGCAGGTCGACGTGTTTGGGGCGCGACCATTCCTTGGAAACCCGGTGGCAGTGATTCTCGATGGACAGGGGCTGTCGGATCCTGCGATGGCATCGATCGCAACCTGGACCAACCTCTCTGAGACAACCTTCGTGCTGCCGCCCGAGCGTGGCGGCGACTACCGCCTGCGCATCTTCACGCCCAAGGCGGAACTGCCTTTTGCCGGGCATCCAACACTTGGCAGTGCGCATGCTTTCCTGGAAGCAGCGGAACGAACACAAGTCGGACGCTTGGTCCAGGAATGCGGGGCCGGCCTGGTGCCCGTCGCCGTCACCAGCGAGCCCGGCAGCCTTGGTCGGATGCTGTCATTTGAGGCGCCAGCGGTCTCCGCGATGGAACTGCCGGCGACGGCCGCGCAAGAGCTGCTGCGCGCACTGGGAGCAGCAGTGCCTGCGCCGCCCGAGGCGTTGGTCATGGACGTGGGACCCCGCTGGTGCGTGCTCGACCTGGCTGACGGCGAGATGGTCGCCCGCCTGGTGCCCGACATGGGTCTGCTTGCCGATCTCAGCCACAAGTACAAGCTCACCGGCGTCACTGTGTTCGGCCGATGCGACGGGCGCGAGCTGTCGCTACGGGTGCGCTCGTTCGCGCCCGCAGCGGGTGTGCCCGAGGATCCAGCCTGCGGCAGCGGCAACGTTTGCGTGGCGGCGTTTCTGGTCAAGACCTCCCGCCTGCAAGAGATCGGAACGCGCTACGCGGCCGTGCAGGGGCAGGAGATGGGTCGGGATGCCCGACTGCTGGTCAGCGTGAGCGATGGTGGATCCCGCATCGACGTTGGCGGTCGAGCGCTCACGCTCATCGATGGCACCATCGAGGCATAGCGGACGGTGAGATACGATGACAGCGGAGATGGGTTTCAGGGCGATCAGGGGATTGTTTCCACGTGGAATCTGGAACTGACGAGCCTGCCCGCCGGGCTACTTCATGGCGGGGATCACGAAATCCCGCATGAGGGATTCCAGGAACGAGTTGGCGCCGGTGACCGAAAGATCGGCGGTGAATACGGCGACCAGGCCGAGCTCGCGATTTACATAGATGTTCTGTCCATAGAGCCCGCTTGTAGCGAAAAAGCCGGAGAGCTTCGGGATCCAGAAGTAGTAACCGTACTGGGCGTTCCAGGGCGTCTCGCACCTGGGCGTGGTTGCAGTATCAGTCCAATCTGCGGGGACGATCTGCTCGCCATCCCACAGTCCCTGGTTGCGATAAAGCTCGCCGAAACGGGCCATCTCGCGAGGCGTGAGCGCGATCCCCCAGCCCCCAAAGTTCGTGCCGTTGGCCGGCGCTTGCCAGGGCACATCGGAAAGTCCAAGGGGAACGAACAGCTCTTCGTTGGCGTAAGCGAGGGGCGTTTTCCCGGTGACCTTGCGTAGGAGTGCCGCCGTGATGTCGGCCACGCCATCGCTATAGCTCCACGCCTGGCCGGGCGTGCCCACAATCGGCTGCGACAGCATGACCTCGGCCGGATCCGGCGACTGGTCCGCCTCGGCGTCGTCCTCCTTGAGCCCGCTGCGCATGGTCAGCAGATCCTCGAGGGTGATCCCGTCCTTCTCCGGGCTCGGCTCAGGCAGCGGCTGGTACTCAGGGAAATGCGGCACCACGAGATCGTCCACACCAGGAACGAGCCCGTCCCTGATGGCGATCCCGACCAACGTCGACGTGATCGATTTGGTCGTCGAGTGCACGAGATGGCGTTCGTTCGGCAGGGCTTGATGCGACGTCTTGTCCGGGTCGTCGACATTGCGTCCCGACTTCCAGCCGTACTGCTCGAACAGAAGTCGACCGTGACGCGCCAGCAGGAAGGAGTGGATCTCGGATTTCGTGCAGGCAATCCTGCCGACGGCCCGAGCGAGAAGAGCCGCATCCACGCCGCTCTCCTCCGGCGTCGCCGATGTCCAGAAGTCGTCCGGAAAGGCAGGGTCGCCCAGGTAGCTCACCAGAGCGCCCGGCTGGTCCGTCAATCCTCCCGTTCCGGTCGCACCCGCGCATGGATCGTCCGAGCAAGCGCCACCGGCCAGTGGACCAAGAAGGAACAATACGGACAATCCGTGGACGCGTGAGGCGGCATGCGAGAACATGGTGGATCCCCCAAAAGATCGCGTAGCTCACGTGCCAGTACAAGGTATGCCTATCAGTCCAAAAAGCAAACGACCAACACGACCGCATCCGCGCTATGCCGTTTCCATTTCGGCCTCGGCCTGCAGGCTGGCGCGGTCGCGGTTGACCGTGGCTGTCGCGAGCCGCTTGTCGCCCTTCCAATACCCCACGCAGCAGTCGTGGGCCTTGGGATCACCGTCGATCTCGATGCGATCCCAGCTTTCCGCGTAGCCGACATAGGCAATCGTCACGTCGAAGTGAGCGCTCCAAAAGAACGGCACGGCGTCGAACCGCTCGCGCGCGCCGAGCATGTTGCGCGCCGCTGTCTGGCCTTGCCGTTGGGCCACGGCCCAGTGCTCGACGCGAATCTGGGCGCCGGTGTGCGGGTCCGGCCATCTTGCGATGTCTCCCGCAGCGAAGATGCCCGCCGCCGAGGTTTCCAAGTACGGGTTCACGCTCACGCCACGATCGAGTTGCAGGCCCGCCTTCTTCGCCAGATCTGTCTCGGGGGTAACCCCGGTGCCCATCACCACCAAGTCCGCCGCCAGCGCAGCTCCATTCGACAGGATGACCTGGGTGCCATTGATGGCGACGGGCTTCTGGCCCAGGTGAAAGACGACGCCATGCGATTCATGAATGGCTCGGATCATGTCCGCCAGCTCCGCACCCAGAATCCGTTCCAGCGGACGTGCATCGGGGGCGACGACCTGCACTTGCAGTCCGCGCGTGCGCAGGGAAGCGGCGACCTCCAGTCCAATGAAGCCTGCGCCGATGATGACGGCAGCTCTGGCGGTCTTCGCTCGTTCAATCAAGGCGCGGCTGTCGGCCACGCTTCGCAGGGTTAGGACGTGACCGAGATTCGCGCCGGGAATAGACAAGCGGCGGGGCTGCGCGCCGGTTGCTAGCAAGAGCGCGCCAAAGGGCAGGGCTTCTCCGCCTTGCAGCTCTACCTTGCGCCCCTCCACATCGATGCCTGTCACCCGCGTGTTTGTGCGCAGATCGATACGCTGTTGCGCATAGAATTCCTGCGAGCGGAGCCATACCCATTCCTCGGGCGCGCTCCCCGCGAGGAAGTCCTTGGAAAGGTTGGGCCGATCGCAAGGAATCCCAGTCTCGGCGCCCACCAGAGTAATGGGGCCGGAATAGCCTTCCCGGCGAAGCATCTCTGCGGCGGCACTTCCGGCTGCCCCAGTGCCCACAATCACAATCGATGATGGTGATGATGCCGGCGTGCGGGTTGGCAGCGGGCCGCGTTTGCCCCTGACGAAGACCTGGTTCCCGACACGTTCGACCTGGAAGCAAGGCAGGGAGCTCAACGCCGGCGGGTTCAGTGCCTCGCCGCTACCCAGGGAAAAGCTTGCGTGATGCCACGGACAGTGCACGGTGTCTCCCACCGCCAGCCCATCTTCCAGCGGCGCCCCATAGTGCGAGCAGCGGGCAGCAATCGCCGACACTTGCGAACCGTGGCGCACGAGGAGCACGGGCTCACCCGCAAAGTGACCTTCAACCGGGATTCCGTCCGCAAGTTGGTCGAGGGAAATCCCTGCAGCAAAATCGACGCCTTTGAGCGGAGCTGGTTCGGACATGGCTGCCTCCAGCGGTTAGATGACCGAGAGCCGCGGAAACGATCAGGTGGTCGGCGTGATAGTGTCGGCGCAGGAGGCTGCGGTACGCGCGCCGTCGGGCGAATGGTACCCCATCAATCCTGCTTCCACTTGATGGAGCATCCGAGCGACGAATGTTGATCAGGCGACGGCAGCTTGCCATTGAGGAGGGCTTCGATCGCCTCCGCCAGATCGCGACGGGTAACTTTGGCGGGATCCTTCCAGAAATCGTCGATACGACCATGGTAGGCCAAACGCCGGTCGCGATCATAGACGTAAATGTCCGGAGTGCACACCGCATCGAAGGCGTGGGCCACGGCCTGCGCTTCGTCGTGCAAATAGGGGAAGCCGTATCGCTTGAGTTCCCAACGCTCCTTCAACTTGGCAAACGCGTCCTCGGGATAGGTCACGGCGTCGTTGGAACAGATGCCCACGAACTGCACCCCCCGGGGTGTGTACGCGCGTGCCAGGCCGAGCAGGCGGTCCTCCACCGCCTTCACGTAGGGGCAATGGTTGCAAATGAACATCACCACCAGCACGGGCGCCTTTGCGAAATCGTCCCTGCCGTAAGTCTTCCCGTCCGTCGCCGGAAGGCGAAAGTCAGGGCAGGCCGACCCGAGGCTTGAAACCTTGCTCTCAACCGCCATTGCAATCGAATCATACCACCTGGCGCTTGTGCAAGCAGCACCGAGTGCGCAGATTTACTGTGGGGTTCTCTTTGGTTGTTGCGCTGGCAAGGTCATGTCAGGTTCTGTCGTAGGTTCGCCTCTTGGAGCCGCTGTCGTTTTTTGTCATGGTCTTCGCCGCCGGGATTCTTGCCGGCGCGTTAGGCGCGTTGCTCGGGATCGGGGGTGGGCTGATCATCATTCCCACCCTGACCTTGTTTGCAGGCGTGGACTTGCGCTACGCCATGGGGGCCAGCCTGGTGTCAGTGATCGCAACCTCGAGCGGTGCGGCGGCAACCTACGTTCGCGATCGCATGGTCAACTTGCGCCTGGCCATGTTTCTGGAGCTGGCCACCACCACCGGCGCGGTCGTGGGCGCCGTTGTCGCTGGCTTGCTGCCGGTTGCACTGTTGTCGCTGATCCTCGGGCTGGTCCTGGTGCACGCCGCCTGGTCTACCCTGCGCGCACGTGGCGAGGGAACTTTGCCCAGCCGCAGCGGGGGCAGTCTCTGGGCGGCGCGCCTGCGTTTGCAGGGGGCGTACTTCGATCCGGCGTTGGGGCGGACGGTTGAGTACCAGGTCACGCGTGTCCCGCAAGGATTCGCCGTAATGTGGGGCGCGGGGCTGTTGTCGGGGTTGTTGGGCATTGGCAGCGGTCTGTTCAAGGTGCTCGCCCTGGACCGCTTGATGCGTGCGCCGTTCAAGGCATCGACCACGACCAGCAACTTCATGATGGGGGTGACCGCGGCGGCCAGCGCGGGTATTTACTTTGCCCGCGGCGACATCAACCCGTTTGTCGCGGCGCCAGTTGCCCTGGGGGTGTTGGCCGGCACGGTGGTTGGAACCCACCTACTGCGCAGTATGCGCAGCCGCTTGATCCAGAGGGTGCTCCTCGTCGTTCTCGTTCTTGTGGCGGTGCAGATGATTCGGCGTGGGATTGCCGGGTTGCTGGGAGGCGGAGCACCATGACTGAACGAAACACGGTCGGGCCGCAAGCGCCAGCGCGCATGGAACTGCTGGTGAGCACGGTGCTACGTGCCGGAGTTGTGCTGGGAACTGTCCTCATCGTGGCTGGCGTGGTGCAAATGGCCCGCACCGGCAACACTGGATATGCCCCGGTGCTGCCGCACGATCTGGCCAGCCTGCTTGCCTTTGCCCCGCCGGGAAGCCCGGGTCACTACCCCACTGCGCCGGGCGCGATTGTCCGCGCGACCATGGCCGGCAAGCCATTCGCGATCATTTCGCTTGGCATACTGGTGCTGATTGCCACGCCCGCTTTGCGGGTGGCCCTGTCGGTCGGGTTCTTCATTATGGAGCGAGATAGATTCTATGTGCTGACCACGTTGCTGGTTCTGGCGGTCCTGCTCTTCGGCTTTCTGCTGGGAGCAGGATAGCTGCGCAGCGCGTGCCATCAGTGGGCTCGCGTCAGCACGACCTGCCAAGGCTGACAGATGTCGCCCAAGACGTCCGTGAGCTCGACGCGAATCTAGGCGCCGGTGTGCGGGCAGCGGCGAGGCACTGAACCCACCGTTCGATTCCTTGTCAGTTAGTGAGTCTTTCGCGACGTGGAACACGTCCCAGACTCTTGATTGCCCAAGAGGGAAAGGGTTTCGGGCGTGGCACGTGTCGAAACTCGCGCTCCAAGCCGAGGTCCGTGTTTCGACTTGCCAGAACCGTTGCGGGCGACTGCCTGGCGAATGAGCGCCTTGAAGGCGGACTCGTC
>PMJO01000044.1 GCA_003158455.1 Myxococcales bacterium
ACAATCCCCACCGCCGCGGCCCCCAGCGCCCCGGCCAAGGCGGCCCCTCTCGGCACATCACCCCGGAGCAGCACCCGGCTTCCACCCGACCAGCGCGTAGGCGTGGTATTGGCACGATCCGCTTCGTAATCGAAGTAGTCGTTCGCATAGTGGGTCATGAGTTGAATCGCGGTGATCACAGCCTGCCCAAGCAGGTACACGGAGGGGTCGATGATCCGGCCCTGCGCCACGGCCACGGCTGCGCCAAGACCGTACAAGACGAACCCGCCCAACAGAAACAAGGGACGACCGAGACGGACAAAGGCAAAGACACCCCGCACAGCCGCTGACAACGGCCGCGGAATGAAGCGCGGCTTGTCAGCCATCACCGCCTGGTAACTCGGGTGCCCTAGCAACACGGACTCCTCGGCGCGCACGCGGTGGCGCAGCACCCAGACGTGGATAATTGACCCAAACGCAGCGGTCACCCAGGCCGCGTGCACCAGGGGCAAGGCAAGCAGCTCCAGAAACACCGCCACGTAGTTGGGATGGCGGATCCAGCGGAATGGGCCCTGAGAGACAGCCGCCAGACTGCCGGACGCGCTGGTCGGTTCCGCAATAGAATCCATGATGGCCACGTTCCAGTGCGGGCCGAGCGTGGCAATCACCCACCAGCGCAATGCGCTCGCGGCCAACATCAATGCCAGCATGGCCCACGCGAGCCCCTGCAGGGGGGCACGCCGGGTGACCCAAACCTCGACCCCAGCACCGACCAGTATTCCAATGTGCAGAAGGACCATGGCGCGAAAATGCGGCTCGCGCACGGCCGCTGCCCCGTCGGCGCGCAGGAGGAGCCGGTTCCGTCGCGACAGTCGCAGCTCCGCCAGCCGGATCAACCCGACCAGGACCAGCAAACCGGTATACAACGGAAGCGTGTAGTTTAGTTCCATTGCAGCAGGCACAGTTCGGTGGACAGACCCGGCCCCAGGGCACCGAGCAATCCGTAGGCGCCTGGACGCGGGCGATGCTGTTTCATCCAACGTTCAAGGACGAACAGAACCGCCACGCTTGACAGGTTGCCGTACTCGCGTAGCACGTCCCATGAGGGCTGGGTCCGCGTCCGGTCGAGCCCCAGGGCTTCCTCGATCGCCACCAGGATCCGCTTGCCGCCCGGGTGAAACGCGCAGCATTCGAGATCCGCGCGTCCGATTCCCGCCCGGGCGAGCAGACGATCGACCACGGCACCGAACGTGGCACGAAGGGTTTCCGGCAGCTCCTTGGCCAGCACGACATGCAACCCGTCGTCGCGCAGATCGAAACCCAGCAGGTCCAGACTGTTCGGGAACAGATGAGTCTCGGCATCGAGCAAGGCCACCCCGGGCTCCGACCGCCGCCCAGTGAGCAGCACCGCCGCCGCGCCGTCGCCGAACAGCGCGGTCGACACCAGTTGCGCCATGCTGCTGTCATCGCGTTGGAAACTGAGGGTGGGCAACTCGACCGCGACGATGAGCACATGGGCATCCGGGTGCCCGCGCAGGAAATCGTGCGCCCGGGCCAACGCCGCCGCGCCCGCTACGCATCCAAGCTCGGTGATCGGCAACCGGCGGATGTCCTGGCGAAAGCTCAGGTCCTGGGCTAAATGGGCATCGAGCGACGGGATCATGAAGCCGGTGCATGAAACCGTGATGACCAGGTCGACCGCCCGGGCGGACACGCCTGCGCCCGACAGGCAGTCCGCGGCCACGGTGCGGCCCAGACGAACCGCGCCTTCGCGATAGAGCGCCATCGTCTCGGACAGAGACCTAGGCACAGTCAACTGCTCCAGCGGCAGCACGCTGAAACGCCTTTCCACCAGTGCGTTGTCAAACAGGGCCATCACCGCGTCGAGCCGGCGGGGCGGAAGCGGTAGCAGGGGGCGCAGCGAACGCTTCACGCTTTCTTGGTCGAGACTGTGCTCAGGCACAGCGGTTGCAGTGCCCAGGATCGAGCTGCCACCTGCGTACGGTTGTCTTTCTGAACCTGTCGACATCACTGTCACCTTCGTCTGTCAATGTCCACGAATGAGCCGCGCTACTGTGCCACACGCGGTTGCACCGCACGCTGGGCAACACCCGCGCAGTGGCCGCACTCTTCGCATCCCGTAGCGTGGCAACCACCAGGCAGAATCATGTCGTGCAAAGCGCGGTTGTCGATTGACCACGGCACTTCCAACTTCATGAACTGACGCGCCTCTCGTAGGAGAGCCAGGGCTCGCCGCACGCCCAGATGGCGAAGCGAATCCACCACCGGCAGTCGGCGTCGTCGCGGCGCCGGTCCGCGCGGCCCGATCAGTCGCAAGATGTCGCCATCCCATCGCCGACTGTGGTAGGCGCATACGCGCTCGACCAGCGCCTCGGTGGAGCATGCTCGGTCCACGATCTTGAAACTGGTCACACCCAGTTCCCGATAGCGATCCAGATCCTCGGGCCGGATGAAATCGGAACGAATCAGGTTGACCGGATCCCGTCGCTTTTCCTCCATGCACCAGCGCACGCAGGGATCCATCGGCTGGGTTCCGCGCCGGGACGAATGCGAGAGCCGGGCGACGTGTGTGCGCGCCAGCGGGCAACGCAGGATGCAGCCGATGTTGACCGGCACCTCGATGTCTGCGCGCGTGGCTGCGGCGATGCGCTTGATGCCGCTCAGATCGCGACACAGCACATGGGTGTCGAGCGCGATGATGTGCGCGCCCAGCGTCTCCCAGTAGCGCGCCTGTTCGACGGTGGCGACCCCCACAAAGACCCCCACTCGCACCCGCAGCGGCGTCTCGCGCGCCAGCGACAGCAGCCACGGATGCGCCACCGTGACTGCGGTCACGCCCATGTCCACTGCCCGCGCCATCGCCCGCCGCAGCCGGCGCTCCAGGCGGACGTTCTCCTCGGATCCGCCCAGGCACACCGGGTTGAGCAGCAGGTTGAATCCCATCCCAACGGTCCGGCAGCGAGCCACGTGCCGCTGCAGAACGCG
>PMJO01000232.1 GCA_003158455.1 Myxococcales bacterium
GGGGAGTACAGCGAATCGCTTCCCATCAGCGTCGCGCGCGAGCCGCGCACCTTGCTCGGCTACGGAGTCGGCGGATCCACGCTGCCGCTCGCGCACGGTTTTCCGCTGCGCTTGGTGGTGCCTCGTTTGTACGGCTACAAGAGCGCAAAATATCTCTCGCGCATCGAGGTCACCGATCACGCGATCACTGGCTACTGGGAACAGTACGGGTACTCGTCCGATGCCGAGGTTCCAGCGTCGCTCTTGCGGCCGGGCAAGTACTGAAACGCAGCGATCAGGGCGAAGATCGCCCGCAGTCCTCGGGATCGCCACGCAGCTTGCGTAGGCCATGCGGCAGGGCGGGCAGAATCGCGCGCAGGTTCTCGACCGCTGCGCGCTCGGAGCCGGGCAGGGACAGGATCAGGGTCTGGCCGTGCACGCCCGAGCAGGCGCGCGAGAGCATGGCCAGCTTGGTGGTGGCCCGGGAAGCGGCGCGCATGGCCTCATCGAAGCCTGGGGTGGGGCGCTCGATCACGTCGCGCACGGCCTCAGGGGTGATGTCGCGTGGGGAAAGCCCCGTGCCACCCACCGCGACGACGAGGTCGATGCCGTGGCCGTCGGCGTAGTGGCGCAGGCGCTCGGCCAGCGGGCCGCGCTCGTCGGGCAGGATCTCGGCGCGGTAGATGTGCGCGGGCATGGACTCGCGCAGCAGTGCGGCCACTGCGGGGCCAGCGGTGTCCTGCGTGACGCCGGCGGCGCAGCGGTCACTCAAGGTCAGCACCACGGCCTGCAAGGCTGAGCGCAGGACCGTCTCCTCGATCTCGACCGGATCGCCGACTGCCACAGTGCCATCCGCGAGTACGCGAGCAAACAGGCCCACGCGCGGCATGATGCAATCGCCGGTCTGGTCGAAGATGGCGCAGCGGCCGTGGCAGCGCTTGCCGATCTGGGTGATGCCGAGGATCGCCTCGCTGCCCAGACGCAAGCGGCTGCCCAGTCCGAGTGAGCCGAGGTCGAGCCCGCCGACGATCAGGTTCTCGGCAAAGGCGCCTGCCTGCAAATCGAGACGACCGGCCTGCTTGAAGGACTCGATATCGTTGTGGCCGAGGATGCTGACCTGGCGATGGCCGAACCCACTGTGCGCGTCGCCCTCGATGCCATGATCCGCGCGCAGCCGCGCGGCGGGCAGCGGGGTTTTGGGAATGCCCCTGCGCGCGCTGATGCAGATCGCTTCAACCCTTCCGGGCACGGCTCGCTCCCTTGCGCAGGAAATGCCCCGAGCGGCCCCCGGATTTCTCCAGCAGGCGAATCGGGCCGATGATGATGTCCTTGCTCGCGGCCTTGCACATGTCGTACACAGTCAGCGCCGCGATGCTGGCCGCAGTCAGGGCTTCCATCTCGACACCGGTGGCGGCGCGGGCGCGCGCCATGGTCTCGATGACCACGCGATCGCCGAGGAGAGTCGCATGGATCTCGACAACGTCGAGGGGCAAAGGATGGCACAGGGGGATGAGGCTCGCGGTCTGCTTGGCGCCCTGGATGCCGGCCAGACGTGCAGTTTCGAGCACGTTGCCCTTGGACAGCGCGCCGGTGCGCCGCAGCCGCGCGGCAAGGGCGCGGCCCAAGATGACGACGGCCTCGGCGCGCGCCAGGCGCGCGGTCGGCATCTTGGCGGTCATATCCACCATGCGGGCGTTGCCGGTTCTGTCGAGGTGGGAGAGGGGCGTTTTTCTCATGTCACACGCTAGCCACCTACCGAGGACATGGGCATGGGGATGCAGAAAGGGCCAGACGGGCGTTTGCGCCCGAGGGCGACGTGGAGGGCGGCAGCGATTCGCTCGTCGGCGGAGGCATCAGCGTCGCGCAAAAGGCCAAGAACGCCGATGTGATCGCGGCGGCCGAGGCAGCCGAGCAGACGGCCATCGGCGGTGAGGCGCAGGCGGCGGCAGCCGAAACAGAAGGGCTGGCTGTTGGGAGAGATGAAGCCGACCGTGCCTTGCTTGCCGTCGCGGGTGGTCACGCTAAAACGCCGGCTCGACGAGGCGAGCTCGTGGGCAATGGGCGCAAGATCGANNGGGCATGAGCTCGATGAAGCGTTGTTCGTAGCCGCGTTCGAGAGCGCGGGCGACGAGAGCCTCAGCCTCGTGGTCGTTCACCCCGCGCATGACCACGGTGTTGATGCGCAGGGGAGCAAGGCCGGCCGCGAGCGCGGCGTCGATGCCGGCCAGGCTGTGTGCAAGCACGCCGCCCTGAGCAGCGCGCGTGAAGGTTTGCGGGTCGAGGGAATCGAGGCTGACGTTGACACGGTGGAGTCCGGCGTGGCGCAAGGATTGCGCGAGCGGCGCTAGGCGCTGGCCGTTAGTGGTCAGCGCGAGGTCGGGCACGCCGAGAGGAGTGAGTGCGGCCACCAGGTTCACGATGTCGCTACGGCCGAGGGGCTCGCCGCCGGTGAGGCGGACCTTGGCGACGCCGGCCGCAGCCTGCGCCACGCGGACGAAGCGGGCGATGTCCTCGGCACGCAGGCGATCGCGGGCGCGCGCATCCTCCTCCTTGTGCGGACGGCAGTACACGCAGCGGAGCGGGCAGCGGTCGGTGACCGAGATGCGCAGGACGAGGGGAGCGGTCACGGTCATCATGGCCACACCCGCCAGGGGCGAAAATCGACCAGCGAGCCCTGATCCAGGCCGCGCGCGTCGGGGGCCACGATGACCGCGCCGTCCGCACGAGCGCCGGCCGCGAGGTCGGCTGAGCTTCGGCTGTCCACCGGCGTGACCGCGGCCTCCGACGTGTTCCATGCCAGCGTGGCCAGGACATAGCGCTGGCGGCCGGGCGTATTTGCGATCGCCTCGCGCAGGCGCGCGCGCACCAGTGGGCGACAGTCCGCCTCGGGCCAACCGGCCAT
>PMJO01000102.1 GCA_003158455.1 Myxococcales bacterium
TGTGCAGGCCCACCGGAAGGACACGGTAGTGCTCGACGAAGATCTTGCCGCCCGCGTTGGCATAGTCGACCATGGCCTGCTTCGAGGCGTCGCTGATGACCCCTGAATCCTTGTTGCTTCTTTGGGTCGACTGGCTGCCCTGGCAGCCAAGCATGATCATGTCGTATTGCTTGAGATGGTCGACCGTGTCCCATAGGGTCGTCGAGGATGGCCAGGAGACTGCGCCCGTGAAGTCCGCCGTATCGTCCTTGTACAGGTTGATGGCGCCGGTTCCCGTCGGGCCGCTCGTGAACTCGGAGCCCGCGATGCCCATGCGCGCAAACAAGCACTGCAGCCGGTCCGCATCGCCCACGCTGATTGCGATCCTGGGCAGACTTCCTTGTCCGTGCTGCCCATCGGGACCGCGGCTGCTGGGCAAGCTGGTGAGAGCCTTGTCGACCTGGTTGTCCTGACAGGCCACGACCGCAATGGTGACCATGCGCCGCCACTTTCCGATCTGGATGACGAGAGGGATATCGTTGCCGACCGGCACCGGGTTTCCCCCGGCCCAGTCCGTGCCCGTGGAGGGATTGATGCCGATCTTGAAGCTGCCGTCCGGGGCCGTAACGGCGTGGGCCTGGGGTACCGGCGGCCCGGCGTAGGCGAAATTGGCGCATGTCGCGCACTGGACGCCGGCAAACGGCATGGGATCCACGATCTGGTTGGGGTTCGACGGGATGTAGACCACGGCCCCGTAGATGGTGCGCAAGCCGGCGGGGTCGTAGACTTTGCCGCTGATGTATGTGTTCGACGCTTGCCCAGTGCAGTCGTGCGGGCACTCGCCCTTGGTGAACATCACTCCGTAGTGAGTCGCGTCGCAAGTCATGGACGATCCGCCGCCGGTCAAAGTCCCGCCATCCGGGAGAGGTCCGATGATGCCGCTACCGCCGCCACCGCGGGTGCCACCGTTGCCGTTACCGCTGCCGCTATCGCTTGCCGCAATATTGGCCGGATGGCAGGCTCCGCCCGCCAGGGGCGCGAAAGCGAGGAGGCAGACAGCGAGGATCCTTAGCCTGGACGTTGACGGTACGCATTTCATCTTTCCCTCCGAACCGCTGTGGTCTCGTGGTCGACTTGTGGCTCACCACTGCTACCCGAATTTCGTACCCCGCCCAGGAACGTGCGCCTCCTGTTGACTGGCCACGGTCTTGCGGGTCCTAATTCATGCACATGCCGTCTTCATTGGACCACGACTGGCAACGCCGCGTGATCGAGCGGGCCAAGGAGCTGGACCATGAGCACCGGCGCCGGCCGCGCGGTGCTTGGCAGTCGGCGGTCGGTCTGGCCTTGTCCCTGCGTTTTCTGCGCACGGCGGCCCGACAACTCTTGACGGCGCCGCGCCGGCCCGAGCCGCGGCGGGTAGAGCATCCCGGGCCGGGCCAGATCGCGGTTACCTTTGTCGGCCACGCCACGGTCATGCTCACCACCCCGCTGGCGCGGGTGCTGACCGACCCCTATCTCGGTGATTTCTTGCTTGGCCTTCGCCGTGCGGAGGCGGCCTGCCTGCATCCGGCCGATGCAGCTGACCTGAACTTGATCCTCATCTCACACGCGCACCGGGATTGTCTGGACCTGGCCAGCCTTCGGCGTCTGTCCCGCCGGGCAGCGGTGTTGGTCCCGCCCCGCTGCGCGCCGCTGGTGGATGGCCTGGGCTTCGGCCGCGTGGTCGAGCTGGCGCCGGGCCAGAGTTTCGAGTTTGCCGACGTTGAAGTGACCGCGGTGGCTGCGCGGCATGGGGGCGGCCGCGGGCTTTTCGACTGGTCCTGGCGCGGCGCTTGCGGGTACATCCTGCGCTCGGCCGGGGCCAATGTGTACTTTGCCGGCGGCACCGCCTATTTCTCGGGCTTTGAAGAGATCGGTCGGCGTTTGCATCCCGACGTGGCGCTTCTGCCGGTGGCTGGGTACGAGCCCCCGGCTTTGCGCGAGGACAACATGTCGCCACTCGACGCCGTGCAGGCATTCACCGATCTCGGAGCCAAGTTGCTGGTTCCGGTGGGCTATGGATCTTTTCCGCTCGGCTACGAGCCGCTCGACCAGCCCCTGGCTTGGCTCAGGCAGATCTGTGCCGAGCGCGGCATCTTGGGCCAGCTCGCCGTGCTTGGGCACGGCGAAACCTGCCTAGCGCGGCGAGATTGAGACGGGAACCCCGGAAAAGCACCAGGGCATAGCCTTTGCCCCGCGTCACTGCTAGAGTGCGGCCGCTGCAACGGTCAGCCTCGAAAAAAATAGAGCCATGAGCTTCGTGGAAAGACTGCGCCGGGTTCCGCCCGGCTGGTGGGTGGCGCTCTTCGCGCTTGCTCTGATCCTGCCCCGCCTGGGTTCGTTCGGGTTCTGGGACCCGTGGGAACTCAAGCTGGCGGAGCGCGCGCGCGACATTTCCCATTCGGAGAATCTCTTCGACGTGACGGTCAACCGTCGCTTCACCCCCGAGCCGCCGCTCGACTTGGCCGGCAATGCGCTCGGCATGCGGATCTTCGGCGTGGGCGAGCTCGGCGGCCGCATCTCGGATGCCTGCTTCGGCATCCTGGCCATTCTTGCGGTGTACTGGGCAGGCGTGGGCCTCTTCCGTCGCCGGGCGGCCTTGCTCGGCGCCCTCGCGCTCGGCTCGATGCCCCTGTTCGTGCTCGAAGCACGCCAGCTCACCTCGGACATGCCTCTCGTGGCCGGGCTGGCGCTGGCCATGGGCGGGCTTGGCCGCTACGCCTGGCCGCCCGCTGGCGTGCGTCGGTGGCTCGATCTGTTGCTGGCGGGCGTTGGCTTGGGCATCGGATTGCTCTCGGGCGGGGCGCTCTTGGGCGTGGCATTGCCTTGCCTGGCGTTCACTGCCGCGATACTGGCCGGGTGGGGCCTGCGGTCGCGGCCAGCCGATGATCCTTTGGCCAGCAAGCTCTGCGCGCCCGGTTCGGGAACTCACCTGCCCGCTGGGACGAGCCTGGGCACCAGCCTGCGCTCGCCCGGAGTGCAGGGCGGGGTGGTGCTGCTGGTGGCTGGGTTCACCGGATTGCTGCTTGTCGTGCTCACCATGACCAAGGCCAACGTGGCCGGTCAGTACTCCCTGCTGCTCGGCGGGGTTCCCCGTACCGGAGCTCCCAGCGCGACCTTCGACTACCTCATCCGCCAGCTTGGCTTTGGTCTGTTCCCCTGGAGCGCGCTGGCCATCTTCGCGCTGGGCCGGCCGCTCATCCGCCTGGGCGGGGGCGACGAGCAGGATGGCGATCGCCTGGCGTTTGGCCAGCTCTATCTCCTTATCTTCGCGGCCTTTGGCTTCGCCCTTTCCACCGTGTTTGTCCTCATGAGCGGGGAAGCGCGCTTCTGTGCGCTGGCGCCGGTAGCGCTGGCGATTGGTGTTCTGCTCGATGAGGCGCTCGAGGGCGACCGCGCCGAGCCTGTGCTCGGGCTGCTGGTGGCCACCGGAACCATGGTGATTGCACGCGACCTGGTGCTGGGGCCGGAGGACTTGGTTTCGGTTCACACCCTCAACAAGGTGCAATGGCCGGCCAAACTCAAGCTGGGGTGGCTTTTCATCGGCACCGGGCTATTGGTTGGTGCGGGCCTCTACACTGGACTTGCCACCCGAGGCCGAGCGCTAGGACGCGTGGCCCTGCGCGATTTGGGTGATGCGCAGCGTTGGCACCGATGGTTCGAGAAAGCCGTGGTCGAGGTTGGCCGCTGGGGTATCCAGGCCGCGGTGGTGGTGGCGGTGCTTTTTGCCCTGGCGCTTAGCCACGTGATAGTGCCCAAGGTTTCCGGCGATCTTTCGTTCAAGCCACCGCTGGAATCGTATGCGCGTCTGGCCCGCCACAGTGAGCCCATCGGCCGCTACAAGGTCGAGGGCGAAGGCTCGCGATTCTACAGCCAGCGCGAGATGACCGACCTGCCCACGCAGAACCGCGTGGTCGAGTTTCTGCAGGGCAGGGAACGCGTGTTCGCGCTGGTGCCGGGCAGCGAGCTGGCGACCCTGGATGCGGCACTCAAGTCTGCGCGGGTGGCCTACGCGGTGGTGGACGCGCGATCGTCGCGTTTCCTCTTGCTGACCAACCGCCTGGAGGATGGCGAGCAGGACAGCAATCCGCTGAAACCGTATGTTTGGATGGCGCCCCGGCCGCCCGAGCCGGCGCTCGAGCCCGGCGCCACCGAGCCATCGCGTTATGAGTGGTTCGACCCCAAGCCGCCCTGGCAGTGGCGGGTTCCGGCCAGCGTCACCTTCGGCAATGCCATCGAGTTGGTGGGCGCCGACTTTCCCGCCACCGTGCGCCGGCCTGGCACCATCCCGCTGTCGCTTTTCTTCCGCGTGAACAAGAAGCCCCCAGGAGGATTCCACATCTTTGTCCACTTCGATATTCCCAGCGAGCCGCGGCTCATCGGGGACCACCTTCCGCTCAACGGCACGTTTGCCACCGATCACTGGCTGCCGGGCGAGTATATCCGCGACACCTATGACGTTGAGGTTCCCCTCATGACCACACCCGCGGGAACCTACACTTTGCTCATTGGCTTCTGGCCTGGAGGCGAAGGCAAGCGGCTCAAAATCACGAGCGGCAGCAATGATGGCGCCGACCGGGCACGGCTGGGAACTATCGAGATCAAGTAGGCATGCCCAGAAAGGATCGTCGCAATCGGGTGGTGCCGGTCGGCCACGAGCGGCGCACCGGGCGTGAGCGGCGCGAACACCAGCGCGTCCTGGTGTCAATGGAAGTGGACTACCGCTGCGACAACACGTTCCTTTTCGCCTATATCACCGACCTGTCCGCCATGGGAATCTTCATCCAGACCAGCCAACCCCATCCGCCCGGCACTTTGCTCAACCTGCACTTCCAACCACCGGGCGGCGCGCAGATCGACGTCGAAGGACGGGTCATCTGGGTCAACCCCCCGCGCAAACACGACAGCATAAACCCCGGCATGGGCGTCCAGTTCGTGGACTTGACGCCGGCGCAGCGGGAACAGATCAAGGTTCTGGTGCGCACGTTCGCCTACCTGAGCGACGACGAGGACAGAGTCCGCGGGAATAGCTGAACTACTAACGTCGAACTTCTTCGCCAGCCGCGAAGATCCTTTCGGAACGCCTGGCTATCGCGGCGTTTCTCCCGACTCTGTGACCTCCCTGTCACCTCTGCGTTCTCAGCGGCGGGTGGCTGGTGCGACGAATCGTCTCACATCCCTTTGGTTGCGGCCGTCAGGCTGCCCTGCGCAGACCCGTGCAGAAAGTTGACATAATCCCGCAGGCAACCAGACTCGCAATATGCGGCCACCACGACGACTGATCACCGGGAAAAGGCGTCGAATTCCTCCTCAGCAATCTCGCCTGACCATTCCGCGTGCCGTGGCGGCCTTGCGGCATAGCCGCAAGCTGCTCACCGACATCGAGGGACAACTCGGCAGCCTGCTGGTCAATCTACGTCAGCCGCAGCCCTGCCTCGACGCCACTGCGGCTGACCGGCTGACCGGCGCCACCGCCCAGGCCGGCTGCGCCCTGGCAGCCCTCGACAAGCTGCGCTGCTTGTGGTGAAAAGGCAGGCGTGATTGCCTGACACAGACACCATAGCCAGGGCGAAGGCTGGGCTGGTCGAGCCCATTGCGACCTTTCTGGCGGCTACCGGTCTAGCCGCGGGCCTGTTCTGGTTGGCGCGCAGTGTGGCCTTGGTCCACGAGATTCTCCACGGTTCCATTGCCCTCATCTTTCTCCTTGTGCCTTCGTACGCGGCACGCATTTCCGGTCGGCCCTTCGACTATCGGGCAGCGGGTCTTGGCCTTGCGCCGGTGAGGCTGAACCTGCGTACTCTCGCCCTGGCGCTGGCCACCACCTGGCCGCTTTTCCTGGCCGGCTTTCTCCTCTACTACGGACTGCTGTGTGGAGGCAGCGCGCCGCTCTGGGTCCGGCGTGTGGGCGACGTTCTTTCACCCATTTGTCCGGGCTGGCTGGGCCTGCAGGGCTTCGCTTTGCGGCTGCCCACCGGCTTTTGGTTGCTGGCTCTTTCCCAGATTCTGGTGGTGGCGTTGCCCGAGGAGGTCTTCTTTCGCGGCTACCTGATGTCGCGCCTGGAAGACCGCTGGCCCTCGCGCCAGCGCCTGTGGGGTGCCAGGGTGGGCTGGCCGTTGCTGGTCTCCAGTCTGCTGTTTGGCTTGGGTCATTTTCTGGTGGACTTCCAGCCTGCGCGCCTGGCGGTGATGGTCCCGGCGCTGGCTTTCGGGTGGATGCGGCAGCGCACGGGCTCACTCGCCCCGGCGGCGGTCTTCCACGCGCTGTGCAACCTGTTCTCGGAAGTCCTGCACGAAAGCTTCTTCGGGTAGCAAGAAGACGGTGGTGCGAAAAGCCACTTGCCTTTTAGTTAACCACGGTTCACTATCTACCGATGTCAAGCAAGCAGGCCACCCGCATCCATGCCGCCATCGCCTGCTTGCAGCGCCTGACCGATCGGTTTACCGAGCGGCGCCAGCAACTAGCCCGCTCGGTCGGCCTCAGCGACCAGCAGTGGGCCGCGTTGGAGGAGATCTCGAGCGAACACTTCATGCCCAGTCTGTTTGCCAGACAGCGGGAAAGCTCCGCCGCGGCGGTGTCCAAGATCCTGCGCCAGCTCCTGGACAAGAATTTGGTCTCAGTGCGCTTGGGCGCGCGTGACGGGCGGCAGCGCCGCTACCAGTTGACCGGCAAGGGAAAGTGCTGCATCGAGGGCTTGCGCCAGGAGCGGGAGGCGGCCATACGTGCGGTGTGGAGCGGATTCGACCGCGCCGGGCTGGACGGGTTCATCCGCTTCGGGACCCGCCTGGCGCAACGGCTTGAGAGCTACGCGGAATCGGTGAAAGAAAGGACCTAGAGAACATGGGAAAGACGCTGTACGAAAAAGTCTTTGACAGCCACACGGTTGCTCGCTTGCCGTCGGGGCAGTACCAACTCCTGATGGGGTTGCACCTGATCCACGAGGTGACCTCGCCGCAAGCCTTCAGCATGCTGGAGGAGCGCAAGCTCAAGGTGATGTTCCCCGAGCGCACCTTTGCCACCGTGGATCACATCATCCCCACCTCCAGTCAGTTGCGCCCCTACCAGGACGCGCTGGCCGAGGACATGCTGCGCGCCCTGGAGGCCAGCGTGAAGAAGCACGGCATCCGCTACTTCGCGCCGGAAAATGGCGAGCAGGGCATCGTCCACGTGGTGGGCCCGGAGAACGGACTCACCCAGCCGGGTATGACCATCTGCTGCGGCGATTCCCACACCGCCACCCACGGAGCGTTCGGCGCCATCGCCTTTGGCATCGGCACCTCGCAGGTGCGCGATGTACTGGCCACCCAAACCTTGTCGATGGACAAGCTCAAGGTCAGGCGCATCGAGGTGAGCGGCCGGCTGGGCCCGGGCGTGACCGCAAAGGACGTCATCCTCTACATCATCAACAGGCTGGGCGTGAACGGCGGGGTGGGCTTTGCCTACGAGTACGCGGGCGACACCATTGCGCGCATGTCCATGGACGAGCGCATGACCGTCTGTAACATGAGCATCGAGGGCGGCGCCCGCTGCGGCTACATCAACCCCGACGCCGTCACCTACGAGTATCTGAAAGGTCGCACCTACGCGCCCAAAGCCGAGGCATGGGAACGCGCGCTCGCCTACTGGGAGAGCGTGAAGAGCGACGCCGACGCGCGCTACGACGACGTGGTGAAATATCGCGCCGAGGATATCGAGCCCATGGTCACCTGGGGCATCACGCCCGGGCAGTCAGTCGCGGTGGGCGGGACCATCCCCGCAGCCGACGCCTTCCCCGCTGACCAGCGCGAGAGCGCCGAAGAGGCGTACAAGTACATGGCGCTGCAGCCGGGCCAGCCCATCAAGGGCCAGAAGATCGACGTGGCCTTCATTGGCTCCTGCACCAACGGGCGCCGGTCCGACTTCGAGGCGGTGGTCGAGGTGCTGAAAGCGGGTCGCTACAAGGTGGCGCCGCACGTGCAGGCCTTGGTGGTGCCCGGGTCGATGCAGGTCAAGCGCGAACTCCAGGCGCGCGGCTGGGACAAGATCTTCACCGCCGCGGGCTTCCAGTTTCGCGAAGCGGGTTGTTCGATGTGTCTGGCCATGAACCCTGACAAGTTGAAAGGCAACCAGCTCAGCGCCTCGTCATCGAACCGCAATTTCAAGGGCCGGCAGGGCAGCCCCACCGGGCGCACCCTGTTGATGAGCCCGATCATGGTGGCCGCGGCTGCCATCGCTGGTGAAGTGGCGGACGCACGCCAAGTTTTCGGTATCCACAGCTAAGGCCGAGGAGATCTGTCATGGACGATTCGAAGCGCATCGTGATCAAGGGACAGGGCATTGTTCTGCACGGCAACGACATCGACACCGATCGCATCATTCCGGCGCGCTACCTGCGCACGGTCACCTTCGAGGGCCTGGGCGACCATGCCTTCGAAGATGATCGGGCCCAGCTTGGGCAACAGGGTCGCGTGCACCCATTCGACGATGCGAAGTTTCGCAACGCCACCGTGCTGCTGGTCAACAAGAACTTCGGCTGCGGCTCCTCGCGTGAACACGCGCCCCAGGCACTCGGCCGCTGGCAGAAGGGTATTCGCGCCATCGTGGGCGAGAGCTTTGCCGAAATCTTCTTCGGCAACTGCGTCTCGTTGGGCGTGCCTTGTGTGACGGCGGACGCGGCGTCGATCGAGGCATTGCAAAAGGCGGTGACGGCGGATGCAACCGTCACGGTGACCGTCGACCTGAAAGACAAAACGGTGAGCGTGGGCGCACTTCGCGTGCCCGTGCGCAT
The DNA here is from genome assembly GCA_003158455.1 of Myxococcales bacterium. GTDB lineage: Bacteria > Myxococcota_A > Polyangia > Fen-1088 > Fen-1088 > Fen-1137. The sequence continues at coordinate 8,787 of PMJO01000102.1, forward strand.
TCCCGAAGGCGTGCGCCAGCAGTTCCTCGACGGCCGCTGGGACACCACCGGCGAACTCCTGGCCAATCGCGACGCCATCGTCGCGTTGGCGAAGAAGCTGCCGTATTTGGGGGGGTTCTAGAACCATCTGGGCCTCGGTATCGTCTTCGCCCCATCCTTCCTCTATTCCGCACGCCATACCGGCTTGAATCGGTTACGCTCACGCTCAAGAACGGACGAAACCGGACTAAAGGTCCTTGCACACAGGATCGGCCACCATGGCCGTGGCCAGCTTCTGGAGATCCTGCGTCAGGCGCACGAGCCCTTCAGGAATGTAGCGGCAAGAATTCATGGTCGGAGACTCACACTGGCCACCCACCAGGACCCTTGGACCATTGTCCAGGGCTATGGAGTAGACCGTCCCGTCGATAGGCCGGGGATCCGTGCCAAAGAGCGGAACAGGGTTCTGCGGGAGACTCCACAGCCCCTGCACGATGGGATCGGCCAAGTCGGCGTTGATGGTGGCGACGGAAACGGCACCGGCGGCGCCACAAGCAGGCAAGCTGGGCGAGCAAGTAGCGGTGGTCGCGCCGTCGCGCTCCGCCTGCAAGGAGTATGTGCGTGTGATGGTGAAGGTGGACGCCGTGAGTCGGTTCACGTCCCAATAGAGCGCGTTTCCGCCGTCGGTCCCAAAAGTGAGGTTGGCCGAGAGGGCACAGTCAGGTGTGGCATCGGCGAGGTTGCCACAGGCCATGGCCGTGCACGTCACGCCTGTTGCGGCGCAGGTGCAGGTGTTGCAATCCCGCTTGAAAGTCTCGCCGACCGCGTACGTGTGTCCGCCTTCGATGCAGCCTTGCGGCGCTGCATCCGAAGTGGACATTGCGCCCCCCGTGACCGTCGGGCTTCCACCTGAGCCAGGGTATCCGCCCGAACCGCCCTTGCCCCCGATAGTACCACCGGTCGCGCCTTCGGTCGGCTTCGTGCTCCCCGTGTTCATCCCCTTGCTCGAGCAGGAGGTAGTGAAGAGCGAGGAGTAGATCACAATAGCGATGGAAAACCGAAGCTGCCCCGTTGCCATAGCCGCACCTTTACGACCGGTATGCCAGTCCGTCCGTGCCTCTTCAAGATGCTTACTGCGTCCAACAGCCTTCCTGGCTGAACCCGGGCGGACGCCTGTGTGGGCGGAAGGGCGGGTGAGGGGGTCTCAAGGGTGAGCCACTGGCAACGGGGCACAACCCCTCACGGCAGGACCTGCTGGATCTCCTGCATCGTCTCGGACGAGACTGCTTTCTTGGCCACGCCCAGTGATAGCAAGAAGCGTTCGATGCCCACCGCGCTGTCGTCTAGGACCGCGGCCGGTCCGGGCAATCGGCGCAAGATCTTGCCGCGGTATATCTCGACATCGCCGGTGACTTGTTTGTCATCGCTCGTCTTGCCGACGATCGTGAGCCCGCGGTAGCCGAGGATCGCGGGCCGGATGGTCTTCACATTGGCGCTCGCGCCGACGACGGACTTTGCTGTTCCGAGCCGGCTCTTGACGTCTGCCACCTCGCTGGCACTCAGCGCAAACACAGGGTTAGGGAGTCCCGAGAAGAAATGGACCTCAACCTGCCAGGTCTCCGCCGCGGTTTGTGCTTCAGCCCTCCCGAACACAGCCATCGTCACCAGTAGCGCCGCGAGCCCGAAGAACATCTTCAAGTTTGTGATTTTCATCTTTGTTCCCTCCTCTAGTTGATGACCGCATGGCCCGCGCCTTGGGTCGCGCTCGAGCATGAGCAGAAATACCCGCCCCAGACTGTATACGCCCCACGATCCGCGGTTTCGGGGCTCGTAATCTGGTGCCCAGAGTTGTCCAGATTTGTCGCCGGAGAACTGCCCGGCTTGTGCGTCCAATAGTTGTTCACGTCACGACGGTACCAGTGCCAGTCTGGCGGACTGGTCGGCTTTATCACCATCGCTATCAACTCCCGAGCTTCCGGGCAACCTTGGACGAGCGTGGTCGAGATCAGTCCATCATTTACGGCGTGCTTGGTGACGGTCGCGACGTCCACTGTCCCGCCCTCCTCACCCGATGCCCTCCCAACCTGCGCGAATGTGTCGGTACGGCGATTTTTGCCATAGTTGTAGCAGTTGTTGTGCAATTGAACGGTGCCTCCGTCGTTCCAGAATGTTGGGCTGTACGACGAGTAGCCGCAAGTGTAGTTGGCGCACGACCGCCCGCAGATCGAACTCACCTCGCCCACGCATTGCGCGTCCCAGGAGGTATTGCAACAGTACGAGTCGGACGTGCAGATACTGGCGACACACGAATCCATACCCGCCGACAGCACCCCGCCCTGATTGCAGAGCCCGTGGCTGCCCGGCGTTCTGCGAACCTGGGTCCACCACGCGGTGGTTGAGCCGGCGCTGACATAGAGATGGTCCTTCGACTGCACTATCACACTTCGGGCGTCGCCGTTCGCTCCTACGCGGAACAGCATGCGACCGGGACCGCTCGTATAGGTCGAATCGCCGCCGTAGCCAGCAAGCGCCCACCCCCCGCTCACCGTTCCGCTGGACGTCCCTACGCCGGTGCTGACCGTAGAAGGCGTCCCGCTTAGGTACTGAAAGTCGAGTGCGCCGAACCCCTCGATGATAGTGGCGTAGCCGAAAGTGCCGTACAGCATGGTCAAGCTGTCAGTGATGGTTCCAGGCGACGACACAATGTGGTCCTTCGACGCCGCCGTGCCGCAGCTATTGTTCATGAAAACACTGGTGAGGAGCTGTCCGGGGCCGCTAGTGTTTGTCTGCTGCGTGCCAGGTGCCAGAGGCATATTCAGGACGCGCGCTGGCAAAGAAGCTGCCGTACCTTGCGGGGTTCTAACGGCTTGCGTGCAAGATAGGGATTGCAGGCGGAGCATTGCGGAAAGAAGACGCTCGGCGCTGAGGTCGATAGTGCGATCCGTGCAGATCTATGGACGCCAGCAGGACTTGGCATAACAATGCTTCCTCAGCATGGGACCAACCGGAAGACTCGGGACTGTTTTGCTGCTCGCGGTGTGCGCGGTGGCAGCCTGCGGACGTGCCCCTCTGACGTTGCCCACGTCGACGGCAACCGGCGGTGGGAGCAGCGGTACCGGAGGCGATCTGGGATCCGGCGGCGCGACCAGCACCGGCGGGACTGCTGGCAGCGGCGGCAGCACCAGCAGCGGCGGCCATGGCGGAGACGGTGGCTCGGGCGGTGCGACCAGCACCGGCGGGACTGCTGGCAGCGGCGGCAGCACCAGCAGCGGCGGCGTCACCAGCACGGGTGGTGCCACCCACAGCGCCGGCTCAGGCGGAAACGGGGGCCTGGGCGGCGCGATCGCGACCGGCGGTACGAAGGCGAACGGCGGCGGCACCGGCAGCGGCGGCGTGGGCGGCGGGATCGCCGGCACGACCGCAACCGGTGGCACGAAGGCGAGCGGCGGTACCCTGGGCACGGGCGGTAGCTCGAGCGGCGGGGCCGGGGGAGCGTCCTGCTCCAATGTGCAGCCCTGCGGTGGCGACGTGGTCGGAACCTGGACGGTGACGTCGTCGTGCCTGGAGGTGACAGGTAGGCTGGACATGTCAGTGTTTGGTTTGAATTGCGCGCCCGCGCCGGTCACGGGATCCCTCCGGGTAACCGGAACCTGGATCGCCAAGTCCAACGGGACGTATTCGGACAACACGACCACGTCGGGCAGCGAGACGTTCACGTTGGCGGCCTCGTGTCTGCAAATATCGGGGACCACCATCACCTGCGATCGGTTGGACCCCCTCCTCGCATCCGGCGGCTACGACGCGGTCAGTTGCACACCCGCCGCGGGTGGCGGGTGCACGTGCTCGGCCACCGTCAAACAGACTGGCTGGGCAGGGGCAGTATCCTTTGACGCTTCGACAAGCGGTACATACTACATCGCGGGCAACGTGGTCACGCTCGACGACGAAGCGAAGTACTCGTACTGCGTCTCGGGAAGCAAGATGACCTGGACCCCGCAAAGCACGAGTCCGACCACGACGGGCACGATCGTGTTCCAGAAGTGATCCCCTCCGAGAGCAGCTAGAAGGAAAGGTCTGCGCACACAGCTGGGCACAAAAAAAGTCGAGGGTGGCAGCAACCACCCTCGACGCTTTTTGTGGGCTCAGACCGTTACTTCGTGTAGCCCACCGCCTTGATGTTATTCATGACGGAGAGCTCAATGTCGTTGGTCGGGTAGCCTGCGACTATGGCACCTTCGTAGAAGGTTCCCATCGAGTTGTTGCTGTTGTCGCCGCCCACGCCCAGCACGATCCCCCCCTTGTGGCCCATCGTGACGGGCAGGCCGCCCAGATAGGCGGTGGTAAGGTCGCTGGCCGTTGACAAGTCAGCGACTCGGATGGCGTACTCGGACGACTTCACCCTGATGAAGCCGAGGGCGAAGGGTACCTTGAGCGACGGGTTATTCGTATTTACCGGATGGGCATCATTCAATCCGCCCCATCCGGGGTCGCCAACCTTCGTGCCGCCGGCCCAAACGCCGCCCTCGAAGTCGAGCGCGAACCACGGGCCTGCGCCGTTGCCTTTGCCCCAGTATGTGACCCCGAAGCAGATGGTGTCCATGAAGGCCCATTCCGTAGCCGGGTTGGATGTAACGTTGCCGAAGTCCCAACAGCATGCGGTGCCGCCGCGCGTGCCATCCGCAAGCTCGTAAGTACCCTGAGGCTGGGTACCCGTTGGCATGCTCTTTCCCGGGACGCCGGTTTGGGACCGATACCCCTCAGTCTTGTTCATGTAGAGTGAGTAGACCTTGTGCCCACCGGCCGTCACCTGACCCTTAGTCGCGATCGACTCGTAGTCATCCAGAGCTCCCGTCGCACCGCCGGCAGTACTGCCTTTGGGTGCCCGCTTGAGATCGTTGCCGGTCCCCGAGTGGTCATAGAGGACCGAGACCGTGCAATAGCCGCTGCCGCAGGCGGCATCCACGGTGGAGGAGTCAACAAAACCGTCCGCCCCCGGCATGATATCTTTGGTGGTACCGCCCGACATCGTGTTGTTGGTGCTCGAGCTCCCTGCCCTGACCTGGAACAAGGGACCTTTGTAGGATTTCGAGAGAGACCGAACCATGCTGTAGGCCACAACGCACTTCATACCTGCAGCCGCGTAGATGTCACACGGGCCATCGCCAACGGTGCCAACAACCGTGCTGCCGCCCGAACCCGTTGAGCCCCCGGTGGTCCCGCCCGTGGCGCTGCCCGTTGTGCCGCCCTTGACGGTTGTTCCGCCGGTGGCGCCTGTCGTGCCGCCCTTGACGGTTGTTCCGCCGCTGGCGCCGCCCGTTGTGCCGCCCGCGGCGCCGCCCTTGACTGTCGTTCCACCCGCACCGCCCTGGCCACCGGAGCCGGTCGAGCCGCCACCACCAGCGCCGCCAGTGCCGCCATCGGACTTCTGCAACACGATCGTACCGGTGTAGGGCGTGCTGCCCGCAGGCTTCGGCATCACGGTCAGTTCGGAACCCTTCACGCAGTACGAGTACGAAATCGTATCCCCCACCGTGAGGGTATTGCCGGACGCCGTGTACCTTCCGCTTGTGCTCACATCGTTGTAGAGCACCCCCATACCGCCTTTTTGGTTGATCTTGCCCTGGCAGGTGCATCCGCCGCTAGCAGCGTCCACGCAGTTCATCTCTTCGTAGCCGAAGGGTGAAAGGGCGGCGGCAAAAACCCCGCTGATCCCGTCGCAGTTCACCTTGGTTCCCGAAAGCAGGAGACACGAGGCATCCAATTCCCAAGTATCGCTGCCCGAGGTGACCGTGTTTTCCGTGTATTTCCCATCGGTGCCGAGGGTCAAGGTTCCGGTCACGGTCAGGGACCCCGTGATGTAGGCGGTATTATTCTTGCAGTTCAGCCCCAGGTAGGAAATATCGGCATCACCGCTCGTCTTCAGACACGAGGACTTCGCCTCCCAGATTCCGACCACGTCTCCACCGCAGGCCGTCCCGCTGGCGCAGGATGCTCCACTCGCTCCGCCGCTCGAGTTGCCACCCGAGGCGCCCGCACCACCAGAGGTAGAGCTGCCGCCTGAGTTCTTGCTCCCGCCACTGCTGGAGCTGCCGCCCGACGCCCCCCCACTACTCGCGGAAGATGTCTGGCTGGTAGAGCCGCCTCCGGAGCCTGAGCTGGAGCCTCCGGAGCATCCGCTTGAAATCGCCCCGAACATGAATGCCATTGCAAAAGCAGCGGACTGAACCTTCATGGAATATCTCCTTCCAATTGGGAACTTCTCTTACATAGGGGGCTGGGCTATTGGCGCATCATCACGCCGCCATGCAGCATTTCGCCAGCTTTGAAGAAGGTTAATCTTGCCTCTTCGGTTTGGTGATCGCAAGGCCGCAGCAAGGGAGACAGCTGCGAAAACGACGTCGGGAGCGTGTACGCGAGGGAATCCGGCCCGCCAATAGTCGCAGCGTGCTGGACCGCGTCCAGAGTGCGGATCGCGGAGACGTTCACGGGAGCTTTCGGATCTTCTCCTCGGATGTAATCGTACAAGTTGGGTGATACGAACATCCTGGCCAGGCGATGCGAAAACGGCGTTGCAGAGAATCCGAGACTACCCCAACGCGCTCGGCGACGGCGGGTGCGGCTCCACGTGAAGAGCCCGTGAAGAGCGCGGACGAGACTCGCACCCAGAATGCCGGTCCCGCCTTGGCCGCGCCCGCGTGGAAGACTTGGGGCGCGGTTGGCCTGCTCGTCGTGGTCGTCTCCCTCGCCTATGCGAACAGTTTCCACGGCCCGTTCATCTTCGACGACGTGCCGTCGATCGTCGAGAACCAGTCGATCCGCCACCTCGGCTCCGCGCGGGTCTTGGCGGCTCCGCCCGAGGCGCTCACGACCACCGGCCGACCGGTCGTGAATCTGTCTTTGGCTATCAATTTCGCCGTCGGCGGATTGGCGGTCGAAGGCTACCACGTCGTCAATCTGGCTCTCCACATTCTTGCGTCGCTCGTGCTGTTTGCCCTGGTGCGGAGGACTTTGCTGCTACCGACGTTGTCCGCGCGGTTCGGGGTGGCCGCGACGGAGTTGGCCTTGTCCGTGGCTTTGTTGTGGGCCATTCACCCGCTGCAGACCGAGTCGGTCACTTATGTCGTCCAGCGGGCCGAGGTCATCGCCGGGCTGTTCTACCTCCTGACACTCTACTGTTTCCTGCGCGGTGCCACCGCGGCACGCGGCAGGGCGTGGTACGCCGCCATGGTAGGGGCGTGTGTTCTGGGCATGGCCAGCAAGGAGGTCATGGTTTCGGTGCCTTTGATCGCCGTTCTCTATGACCGGACCTTCATCGCGGATTCATTCAAGGACAGCCTGCGACGGCGGTGGCGACTGTGGCTGCTCTTGGCCGCCACCTGGCTGCTGTTGGCGGTCGTGTATCACATGTCTCGCAATCGGGGTGGATCGGCCGGATTTGGCTTGGGCATCACCGTCTGGGAGTATGCCCGAACCCAATTCGGCTGCATCATCCACTACCTTCGTTTGGCGTTCTGGCCGAGTCCGCTGGTTCTGGACTACGGATGCCCCATCGCTCGCAAGGCGGCCGAGATTGTTCCCTACGCCATTGCCGTGTCCGCGCTCGTGGCCGCGACCGCAGCCGGGCTGGCGTGGCGGCCGAAATGGGGCTTCCTGGGGGCATGGTTCTTGGCGATCCTGGCGCCCACCTCAAGCATCGTGCCGTTGCCGGGCCAAACCGAGGCCGAACGCCGGATGTATCTGCCTTTGGCGGCGGTCGTGGCTTTGGTGGTGTTTTCAGTCCACAGGGCGATTGGGCGGCTGGGAATGCGCCCCCGCCGGGCGATGGCGACACTCGTTCCCGCGGTGGCCGCGGCCTTGGGATGGGGCACCTACCAGAGGAACAAGGACTACCAGTCCGAGTTGGCCATTTGGGAAGGCGCCGTGCAAAACGGCCCGTTGAACGACCGCGCGTATCTATCCCGAGGCAGCGCTCGTTGGACGAATGGCCAACTGGAGCCGGCCCTCAAGGACTACGACCAGTGTATTGCCCTCAATTCGCGCAACGCCAAGTGCTACATCGGCCGAGGCAATGTCTATAGCGACCAGGGGCGGTACGATGAGGCGCTGAAAGACTTCGACCACGCCCTCAGGCTGAAACCGGACCTCGCGGATGGCTACAACGGCCGTGGCAGCAGCCTCGCCTACAGGGGGCAGCTCGATGCGGCCATTAGGGAATTCAACCGAGCCATCGAGCTGGATTCTGAGTTCGCGCAGGCCTACTACAATCGCGCCAATGCCTACGATTCCAAAGGTGACCTCGATGCGGCCATCGACAGTTATGACCATGTAATCCAATTGCGCGCTGATCACGCGAAGGCCTACAACAGCCGGGGCAGCGTTCACGACAAGAGGGGCGAAACTGATGCGGCAATACTGGACTATGACCGGGCCATCGAGCTCCGGCCCGATTTNNTTTCGCCGAAGCCTACAGTAACCGCGGCAATACGCTCCAAGGCAAACGCCAGTACGAAGCCGCCCTTAAGGACTACGACAAGGCCATCGAGTTGAAACCGAACTTCGCGGCGGCCTACCAGAACCGTGCCATGGCGCGACTGCGAACCCAGGCCTTCGCCAAGGCTTGGGACGATGTACGGAGAATTCGAGCGCTCGGTGGGACACCAATCCCAGGTTTCGTCGAGGAGCTGACGAGAAAATCGGGCCGGTCGGAATAGGGCGCGCCGTGAATCGCGGAGCTGTGTGCGCAGACCTTTCGCACAAAGGTGTACACAACAGCGTCAGCGCTGAAATCGTGGAGGAACTGGCGATTCGGGAAAGCTGGTTTGCTGACCACTGCACTCGCTGCAGGTCATCGCCCGGTTTGCTGCGAGGCGCTCCGCAGAGAGGCGCACAAAATGGCGAGCGCTGGCGCACTTCGCATGCCCGTCGCGCTGGCAAAGAAGCTGCCGTACTTTGGGGGATTCCAGGACCGCCTTGCGAAGATTGGTTCCACCTCAGGGAACCCGGACAAAGAACGCCACGGATGAGGCAATCATCAGGAGCCCGAGCACGATGCCGGCCTTGTGCAACACACCAGACCAGCGACTGAGGCGCTCCACGACCTTCGCATACAAGAGGCAAACCGGGACAAGAATCGGGAAGATGTGCCGAAAGTCTTCGTGAAACGGGGTTGGCACCAGCAATCGAAAGGCCGCCAGCAGGATCAGCATACTGGCCGCCGCAGCGACGAGTGCACGGTATTTCTGCCAACTTACTGATCGTATGAACGGCAAGACGACGACGCACACCGCGACCATTGCCAGCGAAAGCAGGCTAATGAAGACCGCCAGGTTCTTGTATGGCCCGCCTTCGAAGTCCTTTCCGAGCGGCATGACGCCAAACAGACTGGACTTTGCCAGTCCGTTGAAGAAGTAGTCCTGCTTCGGCGGGTAAGCCAACGAGCTTGTATCGCTCAAGAAACCTCGTAGGTCGAAGGATAAGTAGTTGATCGGCTTGTTGCTGACGAACCATTCGGGCGGTATGTCGCAGGCGTGGCCGAGTACCTTTTGGCAGAGCGCAAATGGGTACACCGGCCCTCGCAGCGCTACAGCGAGCAGCGCCACGCTGAAAAGGACAAACATTGCAGTGGCACACTGCTTGATGCTTTCACGGTCGAACCGTGTCGATCGCGTTGGCGGAGGCGGGCATTGCCCGCTGAAGCCAGAGCGCGGGAAGGTTTGGAAACCCTCCGAGAATTTCTGTTTCGACAGCAGCCGCAATGCCGCAACCGCCAGGAGTGTTGCCGCCATTGTGTATCCTGTCGATTTCGTGAGCAACGCCAGCGCCGAAGTGGCCAGGGCTGCGTAGAAGTCGCGATGGCGCCCCTGCCGGTCCCATTGCGCGATGAAGTAAATCGAGGCGATCATCAGAGTCGAGGCGAGCGCGTCGTTGTGCACTCGCACCGAATTGATGATGCTCGACGGCCAGAACACGACCAATGCCGCTGCCAGCCGCATGGTCGCCGGTCGCTCTATGGTACTGCGAAGGATCAACAGGGAAAATACGACGAAGCCAAAGAACAACAGCAGCGACAACCACTGAAGCCCCATCTCACGCGGGATCCAGGCGCCAGCAAGCACGACCTTGGACCACAGCGCCGCGAGCGCATAGTAAAGCGGCGGGTGTCCGCAAGCAGTGCACAGGCTCTCGGTTGGCATCCTGAGGTGCTCGGCGATCGCATCGATGTAAAGGAGGTGTGATGGCGCGTCGTAATTGCGCTCGTAGATCGAGGTGTAGGCCAAGTAGTTCAAGTTGACGAGCGCTCCGCCCAACACAGTGGCAACCATGAACCAGCCAAATCGCAAGCGTCGCAAAACGTACAGCTCGACAATGACCGTGCATGCGATCACAATCCCGAAGGTCATCGAACACGGCTTCCGGCAAAGTCCGAAGGCTCGTCGTCACTCTCGATCAATTGCCCACGCGGCCCCTGGTGGAATCGGTCGGCATGGTAGCGCGCCATGAACTCCTTCACCACGTACCACAGGTGCCGTTCCCCGAACAAGACCCTGCTGCGCATGGAGACATTCCGAGTTCTCGCGGGCTCCGTACAGTGCGTTGCTTCGGGGACGGCCGATTGCCCGCGCCAACATCTGGAAGTTCTTCAGCAGTTTGCAGTGAGGCCGGCTGCAGTCCGTTTCACAGATCTTGGTTGACAAGCTGACTGCCGTCCGGCGCGACAAGATCGGGAAAGCAGTCGGTCGTCTGGATCACGCCGCGATGATGCGTGTCAACCGAGCGATAGCGCTGTGGTTTGGCCTGGCTGCGTAGTGCTGGATAGCAAGCCATTGCAGCGCTCGGGCCGCTTCGCGCGTGCCCTCGCCGCCGCCGTCCCCCTGACCGCTCAACCAGCTATGAATCTTCGAGAGGCGGTCCTAGCAGCCTGCGCACCAGAGAGTCCACCTGGCGCTGGGTGGTGGCTTCGTCGCCCGAGTTGTCGATTACATCCGTGGCGGCTCGGCGCTTTTCTTCCAGGGTAAGCTGGGCGCGCATCCGCGCCAGGACCTGATCGTGGCTGCAGCCCGCGCGGGCCATCACCCGGCTCACTTGCTGCTCCTCGCTGGCAATGACCACAACCAGTCCGTCGAGCTGACGGTACCGGCCGGTCTCGACCAGCAAGGCGGCCTCGAGAAACGCGAGGCCTAGACCCTGTCGTCGGAACCCATCGGCCTGCTCGCGCACTCGCTCCATGATGCGCGGATGGGTGATAGCCTCCAGGCGCGCTCGGCTAGCAGGGTCGGCGAAAACGCGCTCTGCCAGCTTCCTGCGATCGATAGCACCGCTCTGGTCGACGACGTCGGGCCAGGCGGCCACGATTTCGGCGTGCGCGGGCTGTCCCGGCTGCACAACCTGGCGGGCCACGAGGTCAGCGTCGATGACCGGCACGCCCAGGTCGCGGATCATGCGCGCCGCGGTGGATTTGCCAGTGCCGATGCCCCCGGTCAGGCCGACCAGCTTGAACATCTCATGATTGTAGCGTCTTTGCGCTCTTGCGACAGCAACGCGGACAACCGCACGCGGCGGTAGTCGGTTCTTTGGGTGCCGGCCCATCTACCCTGTAGACTACCCGCCATGCCGATGCTGACCGTACTCGACGCCGTCTTTCTGGCCGAGGCGCGCGCAGCCGGTCATTGGCCGCCCGAGGGACCAGCCGAGGTTGCCATCGCGGGCCGCTCCAACGTGGGCAAGTCGACCCTGCTCAACCGCTTGGCCGGCCGGCGCACGCTGGCGCGCGTGTCGAAAACCCCGGGGCGTACCCGCGGAATCATCTTCTATGAGCTCGCCCTGCGCTTGCCGGGGGCCAGCGAACGGGTCGCCTTGCGCCTGGTTGATTTGCCCGGCTACGGCTACGCGCAGGTTTCTCGCGACGAACGCAAGGCCTGGCAGCGCCTGGTTGAGGGTTATGTGAAGGCGCGGTCGTCGCTGCGTCTGTTTCTGATCTTGCTCGACGCACGCCGGGCGCCCGGGGAAGAGGAGCTGCAACTTGTGCAATGGTTGCGCAGCGAGCGGGTGCCGCACCACTTGGTGGTGACCAAGACCGACAAGCTGCGCGCGGCCGAGCACGGGGCCGCCCGCGGCCAGGCACGCGGGGCGTTCGGGCCCGACGCACCGCTGGTGTCGCTGGTCTCCGGAGAAACCGGCGAGGGGGTAGACGCACTCTGGGCCACCCTGCTGGGAGCCACGGGCGTGCGCGACGGCGACCCCAAGCCGTTGTAAGCTACGATGAACCTGCAGGCGATCCGTGGCCGTAGACAAGGCTTCTCAGCCGACCCTCATCCAGCCGCTCACCCCGGCTGACTTGGATGCGGTCGTGGAGATTGAACGCCTGTCGTTTCGCACCCCTTGGCTGCGCCAAGCTTTTGAGGAGGAAATGGCACGCCCTTGGGCGCGCGTCGAAGTCCTGCACGACACCGTCACCGGACGCTGCGTGGCGTTCGCTGACTACTGGCTGGTGGCCGACGAGCTGCATATCCTCAACATCGCAACCCATCCCGAAGCGCGACGCCAGGGCCATGGTGCGCGCCTGTTGCGACATATCCTAAAGCTAGCCCGGCAGGCCAGCTACAAGACGGTCGAGCTCGAGGTGCGTCGCTCAAACCTGGCAGCGCAAGCGCTCTACCGCCGCTTCGAGTTTCAGCAGGTGGGGATGCGCGCTCGCTATTATGAGGACAACGACGAGGATGCCATCGTCATGACGCTCAGACTGCGAGACTAGCCAATGAACGCGCTCCTCTTCGCGGTCTTGCTCCTCGCCCAAGATGCCGCCCCGCCCCCGACAGACGCTGCCCCGCTGACCGATTCGGCCCCGCCAATTGACTCCGCACCCCTGAGCGCGCCGCCTGCCAATTTGCTGCCTCGCTTTGCCATTGCGCGGGTACGCACGCGCGACCCGGTGGTGGCGCTGACCTTCGACGCCTGCGCCACCCGGAAGCAGAGCAATGGATTCGATCGTGAAGTGTTCGAAATCTTGAAGCGCGCGCAGATCCCGGTGACGGTCTTCCCGACCGGGCGCTGGATCGAGACCCATCCCGCCGAGGCCAAGGAACTAGCCGCCGAGGCTTGGATCGAATTTGGCAATCATACCTATTCGCATGCCCGCATGACCCGCATCCCGAGGCGCAAGGCGGTCGAGCAGATTGTACGCACCGAGGCGATCATCGCCGGGTTGGGCCGCAAGTCGGTCGCCTTTCGCCCGCCCGCAGGCGCGTGGAACCGGTCGGTGGTGCGCCTGGCGGCCCGGCAGCATCTGCCCACCGTCGAATGGGACGTGGTTTCAGGCGATGCGGGCGGCCACATAGGCGCAGAGAAGATGGTCGCGACCGTGCTAGCCACGGCCAAAGCAGGCTCCATCGTGATCTTCCACATCAATGGACGCGGGCCGCACACCAAAGAGGCATTGCCCGACATTATTCGCGGCCTGCGCGAGAAAGGACTCGGCTTCGTCAACGTGTCGGATCTCCTGCAGCGGCCTGATGCTCAGCCGGTCTCCGCACGGCCCGCGCCCTTTGGCTTCCGCCCGCTGCGCGGCAAGGGTCGCGGGCCAAGACCGGCGAAAGGAATCGTCGATGAGAATGCGCCTACTTGAGCCGGCCGTGGCCCGCCGCCAGGCAGAATGGATTGTCGCCATGGAGCCCTGGCGGTCCATGGAATTTCGGGCCACGCCGCTCGGGCGATGGCTCGTGCGGCGCGCGCGTGCCCACTGCGTGCTGGGTGCCGTGCACAAACGCGCGATCCTCGGAATGGTGGTGTTTCAGCCGGACTTTCTCCTTGGCACGTTCATCGCACTGCTCGCGGTGCGGCCGCAGGCAGCGGGCCAGGGCGTGGGCCGCGCCCTAGTCGAGCGGGTTGCGCGCGCGACCTTCGCCCATCGCCGCTGGCTCTACGTCTCGTCGGACAGCAAGAATCTAGCCGCTGGGCGTTTCTACAAGAAGCTCGGCTTTGTGCGCGTGGCGCGCCTGCCCGACCTGGTTTGCGAAAACCGCGCCGAGATCCTGTGGCGCAAGAGGCGTCCCTAGCCGACCTCCTTGCTTCGTTCGTCCAAGAAACCCGAGGGTGCTAGTATCCATCGTAGGGGCACTTCTCTTCAAGATCCTATGCGGACAGTATCAGCAGCAAACATCACGGAAACGGTGGCGCGCCTGTGCCAGCGGGCGAACTATTTCTTGCCGTGTGACGTCGAGGAGGCGCTGACCAAGGCTTTGCAGAAGGAAGCATCTCCCCGCGCCCGGGAGATACTCACCCAGATTTCTGGCAACACCCGCGTGGCGCGGGAGAGGTCCATCGCGCTCTGCCAGGACACTGGCATTGCCGAGGTCTTTGTGAACGTCGGCCAGGACGTGCACATCGAGGGCGACATTCTGCAAGACGCAGTCAATAAAGGCGTGGCGCTCGGCTACACCATGGGCTATCTGCGCACATCCATTGTCGCCGATCCGCTGGACCGCGTGAATACGCACGACAATACCCCGGCCCAGCTCACGCTTGCCATGGTGCCCGGCGACCGCATCGAGATAACCGTTCTTCCCAAGGGCGGCGGCACCGAGAACGCCAGCGCCCTGCGCATGTTTCCGCCCTCGGCCGGATGGCCGGGCATTGTCGAATTCGTGCTCGAGACGGTGCGGGAAAAGGGAATCAATTCTTGCCCGCCGTTGGTCGTCGGCGTGGGCATTGGCGGCAGCTTCTCCGCGGTCGGCAAGCTGGCGAAGACGGCGCTGCTTCGCCAAGTCGGCTCCGCGCCCGCCGCGGGCGCCTATGCGGCAAGAGAAAGGGAACTGCTGGATGCGGTCAACGCGCTCGGGCTCGGCCCCATGGGTCTGGGCGGCCGGACCACCGCGCTAGCGGTACACATTGAGCATGCGCCCTGTCACATCGCATGCCTGCCGGTCGCCATCGCCATGAACTGCCATTCGACGCGGAGAATGACGGAGACCATCTGACTATGTCACTTTCGTTGGCGATTTCTGAGCTCATCCAACAGATTCCGTCGCTGCGGGCGGGCGACGACCTGTTGCTCAGCGGGATCTTGTTTACCGCACGCGACGCCGCCCACAAGCGACTGGCTCAACTAATCAACGACAAGCAACCGCTGCCGTTGCAGCTGGCCAATGCGGTCATCTACTACTGCGGCCCTGCGCCGGCCCGGCCGGGCGACGCCATCGGGCCCTGCGGACCGACCACATCGACGCGCATGGACCCGTATACTCCGTTGTTGTTGTCCCAGGGGGTCAGGGCAACCATTGGAAAGGGCAGACGGTCGGCGCAGATTACTGAGGCATGCCGGACCTACCAGGCGCTGTATTGCGTGGTAACCGGGGGCGTGGCCGCGCTGCTGTCCCGCCAGGTCAAGCGCGCCGAGATAGTCGCATTCGCGGACCTCGGGCCAGAGGCCATCTGGCGGCTTGAGGTCGTGGATTTCCCGGTCACGGTGGCTCTCGACAGCAAGGGGAACGATATTTTCAGAGCGCCGGTAGAGCAGCCTTGACCAGCACCGCGTAGTCAATGTCCGCTGTGCTCCGGCGAAACAGCGCGTCGGCCAGGGCATTCTTTTTTCGCTCGACCAGCAGGCGCCGCAGCTTGGCCCGAATATCGGGCTCGGCTTCCGCCAGCGCGGGAGTGAAGGCCGGCAGCCTTTGCACCAGCTTGAGCACATGAAAACCGCGCTCACTCTCGACCGGATCCGAAACCTCGAACAACCTGCGCAGGGCAAAGGCCGCGCCAACCACCGCCGCGGGAAAGCGAGCGCTCTTCCGGTCGATGAACCCGATATCGCCGCCCCGTGCCTGCGAGGCCCGATCTTCACTGTACTTGAGGACCAGGCTCTGAAACCCATCGATGTCGTTGGGTTCGGCGGCCCGGGCCTGGGCAGCGACCATCTCGGCAACTGCCCGGTCGCGGTTCACCACTTGCAGGACGCGGACCTGTTCCGGCCGAATGAACTCGTCGCTGTGATCGAGGTAGTACCGCTCAATGTCGGAATTGGGAAGGTCCACGGGCTTGGTCGAAGCTTCGACCTCGTCCTGCAACACGCGATCGATCATTACGCTTCTCACTGCCGGGTCTTGGTCGTAGCCACGACGTCGGGCCTCCTGCAACACGGCTTCGTTCTTGAGCAGAACCTTCAACAGGAAGACCCGCTTGTCGATGTCTAAGCTGCCCGCGGGGAATTGGGAACGGAACAACCGGGCCAGCTCGGGCAAGCGAGCCTGCAGCTCGCGCGTTCCAATCGTGACCTGGCCGACCCGGGCCACCACGGGGTCAACCACGTTGGAAGCGGGACCACAGGCTGATACAGCCAGCGCGAAGGAGACAAAAGCCAGGGTCCGCATGAAGCGGATAATACACGCCGCTCGCCAATCAAGCGCGATCAACGCGCCCCACGGCATGGACGATGTAGGCAAACGGCCGCTTCGCGCCCCGGGGGAGCGAGCTTTCGGCTCGACAGAAGAGCTGCAGGGCTGCCAAGGCTGGTCCCTGCTCGGAAGACTACGTGAACTGATCGGGCGACCTCGGCAGGTCGTGATGGGGTGGACTGCACCTCGTGCTCGATGCGCGCCCTTGCAGCCCCTGCGCCAGCTCGCGCATCCGCGTTGCAGAGCGCACGGCAGATGCCAGACAAGACGCGCTGCCATGGGGTGGAAGGGTTCTCTGACGCAAAAAGTCTGCTTCGTTTGGTCTAGGCACCGGTGCGCCCTGGTCGTGGAAGTCGCCGTTCGATCGCAGGTTCACGTTCACAGACGATCGAGAGCACGCTAGACTGCGCTCTCCGCGATTGCGGGCAGTGCCGCGTGCCGTCGCAGCGTCGCTCCTGCTCGGCGGCACAGGATTTTCGGATGTCCCGGACGCTCCCAATCCTTTCACTCGCGGTTCTCGCGGGAGTCCCTGTGTGGATGGCCGGCACGGCGGCCCGCGGCGAGGCGGTCGGTCCCGAGCCGCTTCCGTCCGAGGGCCCCAAACCACCATGGGCATGTCGGCTGGACAAGACGGGCCGCGCGCATGCCGGCCATGGATTGGGACTGGTCGATCTCACCCTATGGGATCCCGAACCCGACGCGCCCGCGCCCGTGAAGGAGGAACAGTTCGCACCCGCACTCAACCAACTGTGTAGCAGCGACCTTTCGTACCAGCAGTCGAACCAGTACGCGCACTGGATTCTGGAAGCGTGCCAGCGTTTCGGTGTCGACCCATTCCTGCTCGCGTCGCTGGTGTTCCAGCAGAGCCGTTGTGCTTCGGAGCAAAAACATCCCGCGGTGGCTATCGGGCTGGCGGGTCTCGACGCCGCCATGCACGCGCCATTTCTGCACAACGGGCGCTATTCGTACTGGGTCAAGGAGGGGCAGGAGTGGCTGCCCCGCGAAGTGGACGTCAGTCCGTACCTCACTTCGCTGCAGGCGCTTCACCTGGACCGGGCCAACATCTTCTTCGCTGCCGCGCTGATGCACGCGTACCAGCAGCAGTGCCCTGACATCGACGGCGCCTTCCAGTCCGTGCCCCATCGTCACTATGTGTCCCACATGATCTGGGGCGACCGAGTAATCGAGACTGACGGCGAGGATCGGGTCCTGCGTACCCGGCGGGCCATCATTCAATACTACGCGGCGGTCATGCCCGTGGCGCGGGCCCGCTGGAAGAGCGTGGACCTGTCTTGCCCGCTAGACGGCTGCCCCCGCAAGATTACCGGGGTTCTCGGTGATATGCGCGAGGAGGGCAAGCGGGCGCACAAGGGCGTCGATTTCGTCTCGACCCTCGGCGAGCCGGTGCGCGCGATTGCCGACGGCTGGGTCGTCTATGCCGGCGTGGACGCGCCGGGCGCGGGGGCCAGAAGAGTGACGCTCGACAAGTCGGGCAACATACGCAAGAACAGCATGGGGCCTGGCGGACTGTTCGTGCAGATCCAGCACAAGGACAACTTGGTGTCCGAGTACATGCACCTCCTCAACTACCTCGTCAAGATCGGGCAGTGGGTGAAGGCTGGGGAGATCATCGGCCATGTCGGCGACACGGGCATCAAGGTCGATGCCCCCCACCTGCACTTCCAGATGCGCGACAACGGCGAGGTAATCGACCCCATGATCCACCTACGTCCGTACCTCATTCCGCCGCAAGCGACCTACCGGGGACAACTGGTCATGGCCGCGATGCCGGCACGGTGGCGCGAAGCCAGACAGCGGATAAGGGCCGAGGCGGCGAGCCGTCGCGAGCAGCGCAATCGAGATTTGGACACGACGGATTCCAGCGACGGGAGAGGCGAGAGCGCGTCGAGCCCAAAGACTTCTTCCAAGAAGGTTACCGATGATGGAGATTGAGCACGCCGTTCGGTCCGGCGCGATCGTGGGTCGCGCAGCTCTGCGGCCCGGGCAGGCCTCCCGGCTGGCTCTGCGTCTGGCCGCCCTGGGTCTTGCGATCTCGCTGGCCGCGCGGATGGCAGTCGCCCAGACAACACCCGACGCGGACCAACCCGCCGCCACGGCCAGCCGACCGATGGATGCAGAGGGCGAGGGAAGCCAGCCAGCGTCGCACAGCGATGGCGCCGGGGCGCTAGGCGAAGAGCCGAAGTCCCCCAAGCGGGATTCGCCAGCTGCGGACACGGGCTTGTTGGTCGCGGAAGGCGAGTCCGTGCCCGACATCGACAAGATCATCGAGGCGCTGGACCGCCGGGCGCCGGTGAGTGCCGTTGCTTTCAGCCCGGACGGTGCTTTGATCGCATCGGGATCCGAGGATCACATGGTGCGGGTTTGGCACTTGACGACGGGGCGCCTGCTGCGTCGGCTCGAGGGGCACTCGTCTGCGGTCACCGCGGTAGCGTTCTCGCCCGATGGCAGCACCATCGCCTCAGCCTCGAACGACCGTACCGCGCGCCTGTGGGACGCGCGCTCGGGGCGACTGCTCCGGACCCTCCAGGGTCACGTCTATCATGTTTACACGGTCGCATTCGATCCCAAAGGACGGTGGCTGGCCACAGCGTCGTGGGACCGGACGATCCAGCTATGGGATGCCAAAAGTGGCCTGCTGCTGAAGAAACTCAGAGGACACGGTGCCGCCATACGCTCGATTGACTTCAGCCACGACGGCAAGCTGCTGGCCTCCGGCTCTGACGACCAGACCATCCGATTGTGGAACGTGAACACCGGCAAGGAGCTCAAGATCCTTTCGGGGCATACGGGATCGGTGAGCGCCGTTCGTTTCCGACCGGACGGTGAGTGGCTATTCTCAGGCTCGACCGATCAGACGGTCCGCATGTGGCGTCTCTCCGACGGGATGGTGCTGCGCAAGCTCGACGACTGCGGCGGGCCCGTGCTGGCCCTCGCCGAGTCGCCCAACGGCCAGATCCTCGGGGGTGCCTGCGGTGTCGGTGGGTCGGTCCTGTGGGACGTACCGACAGGCGCACAACTCCGCCGTCGCGGCGGCCACGGGACCGTGACACGCGCGATCGCCTTCAGCTTCGACGGCAGAATGGTGGCCAGCGGATCCGAAGATGCCTCCATCGTCGTCGAGGACGTTGCCACCGGACGCGCGCTGGCTTCACTGTCCGCCAACGTGGCGCACCTGGAGGCCGTGGCGTTCAGTCCGGATGGGAAGACGCTGGCGACGGTTTCGCGCGACCGGCGCGTGCTGGTCTGGCAGGACGCAGGCGAGCACAAGAGCTTGAGCCGGGTGCTGGTCGGTGCCCAGGGGGCCCTGCGCACCCTGGTGTTCTCCCCGGACGGCAAGGCGATCGTCGCCGGCGGCGACGACCGCACGCTGGCGTTCTGGGATCTGGAGGGTGACGGCCCCTCATACAAGCTGACCAGCCACGAGGCGGCGATCAATGCGGTGGCCTTCACCCCCGACGGGCGCAGCATCGTCTCGGCCGGCGACGACGCAACCGTGCGCGTGTGGGACCTCAAGAAAGGCGCCGAGGTCAGGGTCATGAAGGCTCACCGCGCGCCGGTGCGAGCCGTCGCCCTGAGCCCCGACGGCAAAGTACTGGCGTCAGCGTCCGATGACGAAACGGTGCGAGTCTGGGAAACCGCCACGGGACGGGGCCTGGGTGTGCTGAAGAGTCATCGTGCCCCCGTCACCTCCGTCGCCTTCAGCCCCGACGGAAAATACCTCATCACGGGATCTCAGGACCGCACCATCGACGTCTGGTTGCACGCGAGGAGCAAGCTGCTCAAGGGCCTGCACAAGGAACTGGCGAGCGGCGTGGTGGCGCTCGCGGTGGCCGCGCGCGGCGACCGCATCGTCTCGGCTTCGTCGGATGGGATGCTCACTCTCTGGGAGCTCGCGGGCAGCCGCCCGCTCCAACAGGCGAGCGCGCATGCCGACGTCAGCGCCCTGGCGTTCGCGCCTGACGGAGTCACCGTCGCATCTGCGTCGCGGGACGGCGTCCTACGGTTGTGGGACAGCAAGACGCTCGCGCGTCGCTGGTCACTGGCCGGCAGCACGCGCGAGCGCTGGTTCGCGTGCAATGACGCCGAGACCTGCTGGCGCAACGAGGACGGCGCCCTGCTGGGCAGGGTCAATGGGCAGGGCGACATCGTGCCCGTCCCGCCGGCCGACAATGCGCACCGGACCGTTCTCGCGGTCGTTGTCGACTGGAAGAACCTGGGGGGTGGAATCGACCTCATGGAGGGCAAGACGGTTTCCATCCCCATTCGGATTGAGAACCGGGGCGCGCACCCGGCGTACTGGGTGAACGTGGCCCAGTCGGTGGTGCGGACCCCCTCCAGCAAGGCTTCTTTGCTGCTGATTCAGCCGCCCACCATCACGGCGCTGGCACCTGCCGCCCGCATGAAGGTCGTGTGCGAGGTCTCCGCCCTGGGGGAGTACGAGAACCCCGAGCCCCATTCCGAAATGTTGCGTCTGTCAATCACCAGCGCCTCGGCCCAGACGCTGTCTCTGGAGATACCCATGCGGGTCGAGACGCCGCATCTGAAGCTGCGCGAGTTGGCGATCTCGCCCGGCGCGGGCAACGCCGTGGTGGCCTGGCTGAGCGACGTCGCCATGGCCCAGCTCCAGCCGGTCATCCTGCAGGGCAAGCTCACCCTGGAAGGCGACGAACCGGCGAGCATCGCGCCGATCACGCTCGAGCAGGCGCTCAACGGCCAGGATTTGGCCTTGGCTTTTCCCTTGCCCGAAGGCATGCGCCTCAATCGAAAGACTCAGGCAACCCTCACCGTGCGCAAAAGCACGCACCCGGCTCACGTCTGGACGTTCGCCCACTGGGCGGTGCACATTCCCATACCCCTCTGGTTCTGGGAGCTCCTCGTCGCCGGCGTGCTCGGGCTTGGCCTCGTGATCCGGCGGACGGGCCTACAGGTATGGGCCCGGGCCTTCGGACGCACCGGCAAGCGGTTCGCCCGCTTGCTGCTCGCCGTGCTGCTCGGTCTGGCCAAGACGTTCCTGGCTCTACTCTTCCTCCGCTCCACGTTGCGCTCTCTCCGGGCCCGCGTGCAGCGGAGCGTGATCGCGGTCATGTTCTTCCGCCTGCAGCCGGAGACCCAGTGCTCCCACCTGGCCCGTCAGCTGGGCGCCCGATGGCGACCGCTCGCGGGCGGACGGGAGCCTGTGTTCGAGCTGCATCTCGGCCCCGAAGTGCCCCTCGACGTCGAACGCTGTCTGCTCGCCCTCCCCATGCCCGGCGATGCCTTGGCGGCCGCCCTCGCCCACCTCGATGCGATTGACGAGGGACAAGACGCGATCACGGTCGTGCTGTCCAATGTTCCCCGGCCGGAGCTGGTTGAGCGTCTGCACGCCCCTCGCCGGCTGGTGGTGTTCAGCAAAGCGGCGATGAACCGGGTTCTGCGGGCGCCGCGACCAGCCCTCGTCTTCGCCCAGGTGGTCAGCGACCAGGTCGGCCGCGCTCCGCTCTCGCTCTACCGCTCGGCAGTCTCGGGTGGCCAGCGCCAACCGTTTTACGGTCGCAAGGGCGAGCTGCGCCGTTTGACGGTCGATCCGCGCGGAAACCACCTGATCATCGGCCCGTACGGTATCGGCAAGACCAGTCTCCTCGACGAGATCTACCGCCGGCTCCACACTCACCCGACCATCCAGTGTCATTACCTCTCGCTTACCGACGGCGATCTGACCACCGCGCTCGCCGATGAGCTGGGCGTGCCCGGACAGCCGTCGCTCGAAACTTTGCTGCTGCGGCTCAGCGATCTGCCCAAGGGGAAGAAAGCCGTCGTGCTGTGCGATGACGCCGATGCATGGGCCACACGCGACGCCGCCCAGGGCGGGCGCGAGCTTGAGGCCCTGGCGGGCCTTGACCGAGAAGATCGATGCTGCTTCGTACTAGCCGGGTTCCTCGGGCTTCTGCATGCGGCATGGCCCGAACCCGGCCGCAAACCCTTCGGCGACGTGATCAGGCTCGAGTGCCTCGATGACGAGGCGTGCTTCGAGCTGGCCACCGAGCCCATGGCCGCACTCAACGCGCACTATGCCCACGCCGCCCTGGTCGAGCTCATCGCACAGCAGAGCGGAGGAATGCCGAGCTTGCTGGTCGCCATCTGCAATCAGATCGTCGACCTCCTCGACCCCGACCAACGTACCATCGACCGGGCCTTGGTGGAGAGCGCCTGCAAGAGCGAGGCGGTGGCACGAGCGATCACCGCATGGCGCCCTCGCTTCGGTCTGCAGGAGCCCCAGCTCCTCGATCAGACGGTCATGCTCGCGGCCGTCTTCAAGGTACGTTTCACGCTGCAGGAGTTGCAGTCGACCCTGGCGAGCCTGGGGGTACAAGCGACCGCGACCGAGATCGAACACTCCGCACGGCGGCTGGTCGCCGCCTGCGTGTTCGAGCAGTGGCTCGGACATTTCCACTTCCGCGTGCCGCTCTTCCAGCGGGTCATGCAGGAAGCCGCACTGGCGCGTGTGATCGCGCCGTAGGCGGTGTGCGCCGCAGGGGCCTCGTGCCGCCGGAAACGTTATTCGGGCAGCCTGTTCCAAGGGCCTCTGCTATTTCGTTTCGCTTGTCGCACGACTAGCGATCAACGCGCCCCCCGGCATGGACGATGTGGGCAGATGGCCGCTT
>PMJO01000241.1 GCA_003158455.1 Myxococcales bacterium
TTGCGGGCCACCTGCTTCATCCACGCTTCGCCTGGGTCAACGGCAATCCCCGCGATCTCGACGGCGCGGCTCTTGAGCTCGATGACGAAGGACACCAGGTACCGAACCGTTCCGAATGGCCCCAAGGCTTCCACGCTGAAGAAATCGCAGGCGTAGAGCGTGTCCCAATGGCTCTTCATGAACTGCTTCCAGGTCCGTTTTTCTCGCGCTCCGGTGCCGGCTTGATCCCTCCTTCCAGCAGGATGTTGGCCACCGTCGTTCGTCCGATCTCGATCTTCAATCCGGTCCGAAGGGCGTCGCGTATCTTCGTATATCCCCAGCCCAGGTTGGCCAGGGCCATGGCGATCACCAGCTTGCGGATGTCCTTCTTCTTCCGTGGTCGACCGACCTTCTTCTTCGAGCTGTCGTATTTTTGCGCCGCCATCTGGCGAAACCACCCCAAGAGCGTCCCAGGCTTCACGATCTGGCAGCACTTCTTCCGCTCTTTCGGGCTCAAGGCTTTGCCCGCGACGGCGAAACGACGACGTTGGTCGGCCGTGAATACGATCCTATCGCTGCCCGTGGCAGCCTTCAGCACGTCCTTGAGAACCCGGACCTCTTCCTGAGTGTAGTCCAGCGTGCGCTGCATTCTCTCGTTGATCGCGCATGCGATCATCGTGATGAGAAATTGGAGCGTTGCCGGAAGCATTGATGGCCACGCTGCCCGCTCAGACACGCAGATTCAAGCTGCGCATCTCCGCGATTTTGTGCAAGAATTCCAGCGATCTGTTTCTGGACACCAAGGGAAGACGTACAGTTCATCCAGTGGTGGTGGGGGTGGGCACGCGGGGATAAACCGCGATTGAACGCAGTTCTTCACCGCATGATTGGTTCCAGCTACGGCGCCGGGCATCCTCCCATCGCGCTTCGTTGCATCCACGACGCCGCCTTGGGTGAGTAGCGNNAGCGGAGAAGGAAGGACGGGCTGCGAGATCGCCTCGAGGCCAGCCGCCGCCCTCGCCATTTTCTGCCGAGCCTGTGCCATCTCATCGCCTGCCAGATTCTCGATCTCACCAATCATCAGGCTTGCCGGAATGCGGTCCGTTTGACCATTGCCGTGTGTGGCTTCCTCATAGAGGCTGTGCACAAAGCTATAGAACTGGGAATGCACCGTGCTGAGAGTTGCGTTCAGCTCGATGCGCTCACTTGGCGACAACGAGAGAATCGATTCTTGCTCGCTATCTACGCTCGGAGCCTCCAGGCCGAATACGTTCGGTGCATCGATCCGGATCTCGCACCGCTGCGCCATCTCCACGAGCTCCGCTCTTGACGGCTTGGCCCATGCCTCAGCCACTGCCACGGCCTCCATCTCCTGCTGCGCAGCCGTGACGGGTGCAGAGCCGTCTTGCTCCCTTGAAACATCACCTGAATCGGGAGCCGTCTCCAGGGTCAACGGGTCGAGACGTTCCCCCATTACTAGCCGAGGACCACGCTGTTCGTCCTGGACATTCATTCGGATGGCGGACTTACGCTGGTGTCGGGGAACTCTCTCCCGAACCTCGTATCCCACAAAGACAATAAGCACCAACAGTCCGATGCCAAGGGTCGAGACAAGCACCTTGCCCATCACCTCCACCTCTTGTCTAACCAGCTGGCCGCCTGTGCACAGCCTGATTCTTGCGCGGCAATCCGCCCGCGAACAGTGGGAGGAAGGCCGTATGGGCACTGGGTTTGCGCCACGAGGTCCATCCTAGCGCGGTCGATGGCACGGAGCTGCTCTCAACCTGTAAACCACAACGCGATGCAAATCGCCGTGACATTTTCCAAGTCACGCCACAGTGCCGCCCATCCGGAAGCCTGGCCGCGTGCGGAACTGCTGGTCGATGCGGTCTTCGGCTGCTTGTAGCAGTCAATGATTCGCGGCGAAAAGATTGCAATCCGTGGTTTCGGAACCTTCCAAGTCCGAAGCTATAGGGCGTACAAGGGACGGAACCCTCGCAGCGGCCAAGTCGTCGCGGTCAAACCGAAGCGCCTGCCCCACTTCAAGGTCAGTACGGAACTCGCAACGCGGGTGAACAAAGGGCGGAGCTCGACCTAGGCAGCAGCGGCGTGCGGACCGACGAAGTTGGGCTAGAGCGGGACAGCCAACACCTCTATGGCCACGGGCATGACGGCCAGCCATGCTTCAACACGCTGCCCCGGAAACGGATCTCGATTGCGCACCGACGAACAAGTGCGAAAGTGGCTATTCACATCTGTCCGATGGCCTAATCGGGAATCTCCGCTTCCACCAATTGCGCAAGCAAGCTCAGCGATTCTTGCCAACCCAGGTAGCACATCTCGGTGGGAATCGTGGCCGGGATTCCTTCTTGCACGATGCTTAGTTCGGTCCCGCAGGAGACCGGCTTCAGGGACACCGTCGTCCGCATTTCGCCAGGCATGTTCGGATCGTCGAACTTGTCGGTGTGGCCAATCCGTTCATTGGGCAGAAGCTCCAGGTACTCTCCGCCAAACGAGTGGCTGCGCCCCGTGACGAAATTCGTGAACGACATCTTGAAGGTGCCACCAACCTTGGCGTCCAGATGGTGGACGTTGCCCGTAAAGCCATGCGGTGGAAGCCATTTGGCCATGGCGTCGGGGTCGAGAAAAGCCCGGTAGGTTCGC
>PMJO01000338.1 GCA_003158455.1 Myxococcales bacterium
CATGGCCAGAAACATCGGCAGCGAGATGGCCTGCACGTCCTCCACCCGCAGCAGCGCCTGATAGGTAGGCCCATCAGCGCGCCGATCTGCTAACACGAATCCGGACGCGGGATTGGAGACTGTCGATCTGATGGCATCTCAGGTTGGCCCAAATGGATTCCATGTCAGTGGAGGATGCCATCATGGAATAATGCCGATGTGGATGCACTTGCGCCCTTCGCTGTCCCGCTTCTACGGTGACGATCTCTGGGGAGGAATGCCATGAAGATCTTGCACACGAGTGACTGGCACCTGGGCAAGCTGTTTCACGCGGTGAACCTGCTCGAAGACCAGCGGCACGTGCTGGGGCAGCTCATCGCCATGGTCGAGGACGAGAAGCCGGACGCGGTAGTCGTGGCGGGCGACGTGTATGACCGCGCGGTGCCGTCGGCGGAGGCGGTGGACCTCCTGGACTGGGTTCTTACGGAGATCGTTGACCGGCTGGCGACGCCCACGATCCTGATCGCAGGCAACCACGACAGCCCCGACCGGCTCCAGTTCGGCTCGACCTTGCTCAAAAAGAACGGTCTGCACGTCGCGGGTCGGGTCCACGGGGATCTCACGCCTGTCCGCGTCGGAAAAGATGGAAACGAAGGTTTACTTTGTTCCGTGCCGTTCTTGGAGCCGGCCATGGTGCGCGAGTATCTGAATGACAGCAGCATCACGACCCACGAAGCCGCCCTGCGCGCCATCACTAGGCGATTCAGGGACATGGTGCCGGTCGGCGCCCCATCGGTGCTCATCGCCCATGCGTATGTGGCGGGCGGTAGCCCCAGCGACTCGGAGCGAACCCTGAGCGTGGGTGGAGCCGACCAGGTGCCGGCCGACTGTTTCGACGGCTTCAGCTACGCCGCCCTCGGGCACCTGCACCGTCCTCAAAACGTCTCAAGCCCGCGCGTCCGGTATAGTGGATCCCTACTCAAGTACTCGCGGTCTGAGGCCGCCGTGGCGAAGTCTGTTTCGCTGGCCGAGATCGGCGCGGACGGCGCGTGCGTGGTGCGCGAATTGTCCCTCGTTCCCAGACGCGATGTTCGAGAGATCCAGGGCCTCCTCGCTGACATCGAGTCGGGCGCTTGCGCGGATGGGAACTCCGACGACTATCTGTATATCAAGCTCCTCGACACGACCATGCCGGTGAATGCTATGAGCCGCTTGCGCGTTCGCTTTCCCAATGCAGTGGACGTGAATGTCTCGACTGCGATCGCCGCGACGACAGGCGCGACCCAGGGCAAGTCTCTGCGCAGCCTCGACGACATCACCCTGTTCGACACCTTCATGAAGGCGGCGACGGATCATGAGCTCACGGCAGAGGAACGGAAATTGGTGGCTGCGACCATCGAGACGACGGCCAGCGCCGAGGTGGCGTCGTGAAGCCGCTGCATTTGGTGATGGAAGCCTTCGGACCGTTCCGGGGACGCCAGGAGATCGACTTCGGCGTTTTGGGCGACAAGAGGCTATTTCTGATTGAGGGTGACACCGGCTCCGGAAAGACCACCATCTTCGACGCGATGTGTGCGGCGCTGTACGGCCAGACCAGTGTGGGGCGCTCGCAGGGGCACATGAAATCCCTGTCGGCCGAGGCGGACGCCATCTGTCGGCTGGAATTTGCGTTCCAGGTCGGACTATGCTCGTTTCGGATCGAGCGAATTCCCGAGCAGCAACGCATGTCCCGCCGAGGGGGCGGCGTGACCACGCAAGCCCACGCCGCCACCCTGTGGGAGACAACCGAGGGGACCGACCACGTTCTGGCCACAAAGGTGGGCGACGTCTCGGATCGCATAGTGGAGATCCTAGGTCTATCCGCTGAGCAGTTCTGCCAGGTGGTGCTGCTGCCGCAGGGCCGTTTCGAGCAGATGCTGAAGGCGCCGGCGCAGGACCGCGAGAACGTGTTGAAAGTGCTGTTCCAGACGGATCGCTATCTCGCCATCCAGGAGCGATTGGCCACCGACGCGCGACAAGCAGACTCCGAGGTGAGGGATGCTTTGCGAGCGCGCGAGCAGACTTTGGAGTCCATTGGGTGCGCCACACCGGACGAGCTTTCGAAGCGACACGCCGACGCCCAGGCTGAAATCGCGAGGTCAAGAGCAGCGCGAGCCGCGCTTGCCACGGATGAGGCTGCCGCGCGCGCGGAGCTGGATGCCGGCCGGCAAGTTGAACGCAAGATTGAGGAGCAGCGTGCGGCAGAGAAAGCGTTCAAGGCACTCCAGAAGCAAGAACCGGCGGTGAATGCCTGCCGGCTGGAGATTGGCCGTGCGGAGCGTGCATTTCACATCTCTGCCACCGATGCGAACCTTGCCGAAGCCGTGAAGCAATCGGACGAGGCCGCGGCGAACCTGCGCGGCAAGACGCTGCTTCTCGACGATGCGCGTCTGCAGAAGACGCAGGCCGCGCACGAATTGGAAACGCAAGAGAAGCGGCGGCCCGAGCATGACAGCCTCCGTTCCGAAATTGTCAGGCTGGAAGCAACCGAGAAGGTGGTGGCTGAGCTGGCCGGTCTGCGTACGGCCACTGCATCGGCGCAGGAGGAGACAGACAAGCAGATCTCGCGGCTGAGATCCGCCGAGAAGGAGCTTGCGGTGTGCCACGAAAAGCTGGACACGGCCAGAAAGCGCCGCACGGAGCAGGAACAGGTGGCCGCGACCGTGGGCGAGCGCCGAACGGCAGTGAGGAATGCCGAGCAGGCCCAAGAGCGGAGCAAACAAGCCGAGGATCTCCGAGAGAAAGTGCGCGGACTCAAGAAGCAGGTGGCATTGGTTCGCAAGCGAAAGCAGGTGGCGGAGGCACGTCTGAAGAGGGCCCGCGCGAAGCAGACGAAAGCGCAGTCAGAATGGGTGAAGGCCCAGGCCGCCGTGCTTGCCAAGACGCTGGAACCGGGATCGCCCTGTCCGGTCTGTGGTTCGAAGCAGCACCCCAAACCGGCCAAGCGCGGACGTGGTGCTGTCGATCAGGCGGAGCTGGAGCGGACGAAGTCTGAGGTGGATGCAGCCGAGGATGCGTTCGAGGTGGTCCGCGCCGAAGTTGGAAGACTGGCGAGCGAACTCGCCGATGCCACTGGCCGCGAACAGGCGCTGACTGACGGCACGTCGGCAAAGACCGCCGCGCGTGAGGCAGCACTGACACGCAAGTTGTTGGACAAGGCCGAGGCCGCAGCAAAGGCGCTGCCCGGCCTGGTGAAGGAGATCGCGAGGCTCGGGGCGGAGGAAGATCGGCGGAAGCTGGAATGCGAGACGCTGCGGGCTGGTGCAACAGCGGCCGAGGCCAGCCTGGCGGCGGCCAGGGCGAAGCTCGACCAACGCGAGCAGGACATCCCCGCTCAGCATCGAGATCCGACGACCCTGCACCAAGCTATCAAGAGTCTTGGGGACAAACTGCAAACGCTGATGCGCGCCCTCGAAGAAGCTCAGGAGGCTGCACGGCTGTCCGGGGAGAAGGTGGCCACGAGCAGCGAAGCGGCCTCGGGCGCACAAGAGGCGGTGGACAAGGCCAGGCAACTGGTGGCGGTTCTGCAGGAAAAGCTGGACCGGGAGATCGCCGCCGAGGGGTTCACCTCGCTCGACGACTACCGGGCAGCCAAACGCAGCCGCCAGCAGGTCAAAGAACTCCAGGCCAAGGTTGCCCGGTTCGACGAGGATCTGGCCGCAGCGAATGCGCGGCTCGCGCGGGCCATGGACGCGGCCACCGGACTGGCGGCGCCGGATCTCGCGAAACTTGGAGGCAGAGTGGAGGAACTGCTGGGGCAGCTTCAGGCTGCCGACACCGGGATCGGCGCGCTCGCGAAGGACGTCACGACCATGGAAGCCTGCCAGAAGCGGCTGGCCGACTTGCAGAAGGATCTGGCGGGGCGAGAAGGCCGGTCAGCGGCGCTGCGCAGACTGGCCAACGTGGCGACCGGCATCGAGCCCCGGAATCCGGGATTCCATCGCTTTGTCCTCGCTGAGCGGTTGGATGAGGTGCTCCTTGCCGCCAACCGACGTTTCGGCCCCATGAGCGATGAACGCTACCGCCTGCAGCGTGTGCGCGACGAGGAGAACCGCCGCGTGGCAGCCGGGCTGAACCTCGAAGTGCTGGATGGCTATTCGGGAAAGACGCGGCCGGTGGATACACTCTCCGGCGGCGAGTCGTTCCAGGCCGCGTTGTCGCTGGCGCTAGGTCTGGCTGACGTTGTTCAGCAGCACTCGGGTGGCGTCAAACTGGACACGGTGTTCGTCGACGAGGGATTCGGCTCTCTCGACCCGAACGCACTGGAGCTGGCAATGCGATGCCTCGAAGACCTCCGCCAGACCGGCCGCCTGGTCGGCGTGATCTCCCATGTGGCCGAGATGAAGGAGCGCATCCGCGACGCCCAACTTCGCGTGACCAACCTCCACGGGGTCAGCGAGGCCAGATTTGTCGTGACGTAAGTGGTCGCCTCGGCCCGTCAGCTTCGGCGAGAAGCCGCGTGGCAGGGCCTTGCCGGAGGACGCTCAAAACAGGACGGCCAAAACGCCACCTGCCGTGTGGCGAATCCGGCGCCTTGGGCGCGTGGCGCCGGTCGCCGTCAGTTCGCAGTCGAAGACTGGGGCGGTCCGCTGCTGGGCGGCGTTGGGTCGCGATCGTTGTCGGGACCGTCGAAGTTGGTGGGCACTGCTTCCATCATGCCATTGGCCCACTCGGTTTCGTGCCAGTTGTGAACCACGGCCTCGTCATTGCCGCAGACCCGGCAGAATGCCTGGATCTCGTCCCGCTCGGTCTTCGCCACCCACATCAAGCCCGTGCAGGGCACACCGCGTGGCCGCTTCCGGCACTCCATCAACGTCTCCCGGCACTTCAGCTCCTTGAGCGGTCCCCCGTACTCGATGAAGCGTGCGATCCGAAGCATCTGCCGCCGCAGCCGGAGGTTGTCTGTGGGAATGTCCCCATTCGTGTTCAGCCAGTGCCAGGGATCAACGACGAGCATGGGGTAGCTATCTATCATGCATGCCGGCGGCACGATGCAGGGCCCGGCCAGCGCACATGATAGCGTAGCGTGGCTGGCGCACGACCTGTGGTGCACTTCATCAATCTGGAGGCTCAAAGATGCGCGAGAATTGCGAAACGTCTTCGACCGATACCTCCCCACTACCCTGGAAGGAACTGGAGGACCGTCTTCGCAATGGCAGCAACCCCGTCGAGGTCGCCGGGTATGGTCGCGAGTCCACGCACAAGGGCTACCTCTCGTGGATGCTCGACACCAGTCACTGGCCTGCCGCCCCCCAGGCACTGCGCTTGCTGCTCGAACGGGCGACTTGGCCGGGCGAAGAAGACCTCAGGCGTGCGATGGTGTGGTTCCAGACTCTGCCCGACCAGTTCCAGTGCGGGTGCGAGAAACCTGTTGGCGGCCGGAAGGTCGACTTGCTCGTCCCCACCAACGACGGGACCAGCCCCGACCTCCCCATCGAGTTGAAAGTGGACTCTGGCCCCGGCGACAAGCAGTTCGAAGAAATGTCAGAGGCGCGCAGGGGTCAACCCGCGCTGGTACTTCTGCTCGGGACCGCAGCCATCCGCGACAAAACTCCGGACTTCGGTGACAAAACTACGGGCTTCGGTGTCTTCGGGATTCTGCGGCCCAAGGCGATCCTCGATGCGTGGCGGAATCTACAAGGCCCTCAGCCGGTGTCGGACTGGATTCAGGCTTTGGAGCACGAAGTCCTGCGTCTGGGCCATCCATTCGATCTGCCCAGGGAATACCAGCAGCAGCGGGACCAGGACTTGGGGAGGCTCGGCTACCGCAGCGACAAGCATATCTGGTACGCGAGGCTGGCAGCGGTTCGAGATGTCATGACGACGGCCAGCCCATTTGGGGCACCCTGGACTCTGTACGACGGCGGGTACAATGCCGTCCTCAATCTTTCCGAATGCCAATGGTCATGGGTGACTGTGGCCGCGGGCGTGAAAGCGTACTGGGAATTCAACGACGACAACCTCGTCCTGAAAGTGGAGCAAAGGGAGGCTGACGCCGCAGCCCGGGCTTGGCTCTCGCAGTACCAGCAGCAAGCCGCATCAATCACGAGTCCACACGGTCCCAAAGCGCGCCCCAAGAAAGCCAAGGCCGGAAGCACGTGGATCAGCGTCCTCTCCTGGAGGATCACTTTTCGAGATCCGCATCAGGTTGCGGCCGATGCCATCGAGATCATCAGAGCGTTCAGCAAGTATCTCGTCCCCGCCTGACCAGCGGGTTGACCTCGAGCGCTCACGGCCCATCCCGTGGATCCTCCGCAGGAAAGTCCATCCCGTGGCCACGGGATCGGCGCCTGGCTGGCGCGACAGCCTTGAAGAATCGCAGGGTTGTGGTGGGAATCGCATCCACCGAGAACCGATCCCGTGGAAAGACCATCGCCTCGGCCACAATCCCGACGGAGGCAATGGTCGGAGAAGGCTTGCGGTACCTGAGGGGTGCCCTTCTGCGTGTCACTCGGCGGTGATACCGTCTTGTCCGACGAGATCTGCATCAACCGGGCGGTGCAGACGTCGTCACCTTCTCAGGTACCCACCATGACTCAACCCTGGCCTCTCGTGGATGATGTCGCGAGCCACCTTGGCGTGGCCAAGGGCTGGATCTGCCGGGTGCCGATTCGGCGGACGTTTTTGGTTCTTGGCGCACATGACTCATTGCACGCGGACGGGTCTGCCGCGGCTGACCGACGCGAGCTGGTGCAGAAACGATGACCACGACAGTGCCTCCCCGCGAAGGGATGATGGCGGTGGTCCGGAACCGCCGCGCGCTCATCACTGGGGTTCAGCCGTTTGATGCCGACGAGCAGGGCCGCCTGCATCTCGTTGAAATCGAGTACACCGATGGGGTCGGTGCCGAGACCGACCAGGTGCTCTGGGAGGTGGAGCCGGCGACCGATGTGCTGGAGCCCGCAGCCCTACCGCGGGTCGAAGCCACACCTCCGATGGAGCCGCGCGAGTTCGACGCGATGGTGCGGGCCGCACGCTGGTCTGCGCTGACACCATCGTTGCCGTTCTCGGGTCTCACCGAGGACCGCCCTCCCCTGGCTGCGCCGCTCTTCGGCGCGATCCACGCCGATGCCTACCAACTCGTGCCGGTGCTGCGCGCGCTCGAAATGCCGCGAGTTGCCCTCATGCTGGCGGACGCCGTCGGGCTGGGGAAGACCATCCAGGCCGGCATGATCTTGCGCGAGCTGATGCTCCGCCGACGAATTCGCCGCGTGCTCGTCCTGTGCCCGGCCTCTTTGCGCACGCAGTGGCGCGATGAAATGAACGATAGATTCTCACTCCCATTCGACATCGTTGATCGCCCCCACGCCTTGCAGCTACAGCGCGATCTTGGCCTCGATGCGAACCCTTGGCGCGTCCACGAGCGGGTCATCGCCAGCTACCACTATCTGAAACAGCCGGACGTTCTTGAGCAGTTCCGGAGCACTGCAGAGCCGGGAGATGACGGTCGCCTGTATTGGGACCTTCTCATCGTCGACGAGGCCCACAATCTTGCGCCAGCGAGCTTTGGTGACGACTCGGACCTGGCCGAAATGCTCCAGCACATCACGCCGTGGTTCGAGCACCGCGTGTTCCTGACGGCAACGCCGCACAATGGGCATACCCGTTCGTTCTCGGGTCTACTCGAAGCGCTGGACCCGGTTCGTTTCACGCGCAAGTCCGAGCTCGACGCCGAGGATCGCACCCGCGTGGGTGAAACCGTGGTCCGCCGGCTCAAGAGCGAGATCAATCGCTCGTACGTTGCCCTCGGCGAGCCCGCTCGCTTTTCCGAGCGGCACGTCGAGGCACTTCCAGTGCTCCGGTTCGGAGCCCAAGAACGTCGACTGTCTGAGACCTTCCATGATTTCCGAAAGGCACTTCGCAAGGCGACCGCGCTGGCTTCTGCTTCGGACCGCGCCGCCGCCGCGTTTGCCACAGAGGTGTTTCAGAAGCGCCTGCTGTCGGGGCCTTGGCCCTTCGGCCAGAGCTGGCTCAACCTGCTCGATGGGCTGGCCGAACATGCCGCCAAGCAAGAGGGGTCGGACAGTGAAAGCGTCGCGCGCGTTCGGAGCACCCACAGTGACGAGACCGACGACGACAACGAGCGAGAAAGCCGAGAGCGGCAGGCCAACCGCACAGTTGGGGCGTGGCTGCGCGAATGGCAAACGTCACTCGCAGAAGAGATCGCCGAGGTCTCTCGCGCCGTCGAGGCGCTTGGCGTAACGCACGTGCCGCCGGGCCTCGATCCGGACGCCCATCGGGAGGCTGTCGCCGCTGGTGCGATGAAGGTGCGCGCCGACGCTCGTCTGCGTGCGCTGGAAACTCTGATCGACGAAAAACTACGCGCGGGCGATACCTGGAGGCCCGGTGACCAGAGTGGAGAACGGCTGGTCGTCTTCA
The DNA here is from genome assembly GCA_003158455.1 of Myxococcales bacterium. Lineage (GTDB taxonomy): Bacteria > Myxococcota_A > Polyangia > Fen-1088 > Fen-1088 > Fen-1137. The sequence continues at coordinate 8,398 of PMJO01000338.1, forward strand.
CCGAATACCTTGGCACCCTCGACTACGTCGTGGCGCGATTACGTGCCCGCTATGGCGACGGGGATTGGCTCGTCACGCTCTTTGGCGGCATGAACGACGGCGAGCGTGACGTGGTGAAGCGTGCCTTCAACGACCCGAAGAGCGCCGCCCGGATCTTGCTCGCCACGGATGCTGCGGGCGAAGGTCTCAACCTCCAGCGATCCTGCCGCTTGCTCATCCACTGGGACATCCCCTGGAACCCGGGAAAGATGGAGCAACGCAACGGTCGCCTGGACCGCCACGGCCAGGAGCGCGACGTCCACATCTATCACTTCGACAGCACCGACGATGCATCCATGCGCTTCCTCGGCAGGGTGTTGAAGAAACGCAGCCAGACGCGAGAGGACCGCGTCGTCACGGACGAAATCTTCGCCCAGGCACTGCTCTCTCACTTCGAGCACGACGAAGATGTCGAAGCCGCCGAGGAGCGACTCGAAAGGACTATCAAGAATGTTCAGGCGGCAAGAAAGGACGCCGTAGACGACGTTCCTGACGCTGCGCCGTTGCCGGGCAAACAGGACAGCGAGCGGCTCAAGATGCTTGGCGCCGAACTCGACCTCACGCCGGACACGCTACGCGACACGCTCGAAACAGCGCTGGCGATCGACGCGGGGCGACCGCGCCTCCGGCTCGACGGCCAAGACCGGTATCGCTTCGTTCCTATCGCGGGGCAAGGACCCGTGCCCACGGCGTGGCAGGAAGTCGTCGATCAAACGTTGCGCGATGGCGGCGCAAAGGGGCCACTGTGCGCCCTGGTCTTCGACCCCGAGCACTACGTGGTCACCCGGTCAGGCCGGCCGGTCTTCCTGCCTGAGCCGGACTCACGGCTGCTCCACCTTGGCCACGCGATTTACCACCGCGTGATGTCGACTTTCGCTCGCTATCGTTTTCCTGGCGGCCCCCGAGCTGCCACACGATGGTGCGTGCGCGCTGCGGATGACCTGCCCCCCAACACCGAGGCGCTCATCCTCCTCACCCTTGAAGAACTGGCCGTCAACGAGCTGCGCGAGCCATGTCACCACTGGGTACGCACGGTGGCCCTGCCCGTGAAAAAGGGCGCCCTTGGAGAGCCGTTGCCTCATCGTCCTCCCACCGAATGGCAGCAGGTCTTTGAAGCCGGCGCGCCTGATACAGCTCGGTCGCTCTGGGAGAACGTAGAGGATCACGCCAGGACATTTGTCGAGAACCTCCAGCGCACCCGAACCAGCGAACTGGCCCAGCGTCTCACAGAGGCCGGCAAGCGGGTCGCCGGGCAGGGGAAGCAGCGCTTCGAGAAACGCCGCAAGGAACTTGACAAGGCGATCAGTGACAACCAGATCGCCAAGCTCGAAAAGGAGATTGAGTTCTACCTGCGTACATCGGCATTCTGTACGAGGGCCTGCTCGACTACGAACTTCACCGGGCGGGAAGTCAGCCCATCGTGTTCCTTGGCCTCGGCGACCAACCCGCCCTTCCCCTCGATCGCCTCGAGGCCATGAGCGACAAGCAGCTCGCGGATCTGGTCAAGAAAGCCAAGGTCAAACGGGCAGCGGCGTCCGAAGAAGAGGACGAAGATGACGACGCCGAGCGCGACGAGCCGGTCGACGAAGAGTCCGAGAACGACGAGCCTGAGCCGGCCACCGACACGGTGGCGGTTCTGGAGGAACTGGACCCGACCGACGTGCGTACGGAAGCGATGAAGCGAGCCCTGGCCTGGGCCGAACGCGCGGCTGTGGCTGGGAAACTCATCAAGGCCCCACGCGGGAAGGCGGCCGCTGCCTCCCCGGTCTGGAAGGCGGAACTTGCCCGGGCCGCGCAGGCCGTGATCGCACGCGAGGAGGTCGAGCCCGGCAAGTGGCGCCTGATGGTGAAGCTCCCGGGCGAGCTCTACCTCGTGCGCTGGGGCGGCACGCGCAAGGGCGCCGGGACGTTCTACACCAGACCCCAGCTCACACTGCCGACGGTTCGCCGCACGCTCGAACCATTGCTCACAGGCCCTGACGGACGAATCCGCCCGCCGGAAGATCTGCTTGCGCTCAAGGTTTGCGATCCGGCGATGGGCTCGGGCTCGTTTCTGGTCGCGGCGCTTCGCGTGCTCACCGAAGCGGTCGTCCGCTCACTCCACGAGCACAAACGCATAACGCATCGGGCGGACGCAGGTACGGGTGGCCTTGTCCGAATCGAATGCGACCTCTTGCCAGATGCTGTGAACCTAGCGTGACAAGTACCACGGCCTAGGCGAGCGCCGTATGACGCGAGGAGTACCGACCTGTACTAGCTCGTTACCGACCCAGCGCCAGCGTTCGATCTCTATTCGATTCGGGCAACAAGCTCCGCCATTCAGATCGGAAGTGGACACCGCAAACCGTCGCACCACGACATGGCCATCCTCGACTTTCATCGACTCAATTCCACCCTCGCCTCGATCTCCACCTTCAATTGTTGCGCGCAATACCGGGGAACCTTTGTCGAGTCCGAAAATGTACCCGTATATCGTGGTTCCAGCCCCTCCCAGATTCGTGCTGACCACCAGCAGCGCTTCTTCTTGTCCGTCGGAGTCGATATCGCCAAAAGTGACGCCTCTGATGTGCATGCAGACGTTGCAGTTTCCATCTCTGTCTAGGTCTGAGTAATAGCCTCCCGAGAACCTGCGGGTGTCTCCATCTCCAAAGTCGTACGCACGGTCCGTCCAAGCGATTGCGCGTACAGGCGACTTCGCGCTCTCTAGGCGAGCCTTGTTCGGCTCAAGTGGCATCGGATGCTTGATTCTAGTCTCCAGATTGGGACTGCTGCTGGTTGGTCGACCGTCACCGAACACGGTTGATGCTGGACTCAGGACAGCCCCAACCAGAAGCAGTGAAATTGCAATCCTGCGATTCGCGATCACCTTCATCTGTGCTGTCCAGCTACAATCGCGTCTACGGTGGCAGTGGTTTGCTTCAATAACCGCTCAAAGAAAGCGGCCTCTATCGCGCGTGCCTTTGCTATCTTCACATAGTCGGTGTGATGTAGGGATGCGGTGGTCAGAATGGTGTTCATACTGAAAGTAGCCCCAGCCTGGGAAGCCAAGTATCTCAAGTATCCGAAGGCAGTATTTACCCCGAACTTCTGTCCGTGCTGCGGACCTTTCTTGGGATCGAAAGGCGCTCCGCCAGGGGCAACAAACGAGTATGCCTGCCATACGGTTTTCGCGTCCTCGCTGAGGGCATCGAACAAGGACTGGCTCTCACTCGCGCCGATTTCTTGCCTCACGTGGGCCTGAAAATCCACGAAGCTCAGGCGTGTTAGGGCCGCGTAGCCGAGAATCTGGTCGCGCACTGGGATTCTCGAGGGAAAGACGGTGTTTCCAGTTTCGGGATTGTCATAAGGCGCAAGCGTAATCCATGCATCTACGATGCTTCTGGGTAGTCCGAGACGGTTCTTCTTTTTGTCTAGGAAATCAAGGCCGCCCCATCTGAAACTGTCTTTCTTCTCGGAGCCTCGGGCCGTCACCGCGACGTCGTATTCTCGTGCGGTCGTTGAAAGCACGAGGAAGATGTTGATGTCGACGAGTTGAGCCGTTCGCTTCAGATTCGCGGCGGCAGCATTGCTGGGTCCCGGTCTGGAAAGAACTCTCAGCAATCCTGCAAAGCGGATGTCGCCGTTTACGTAGATCCGGGACTGGCCGGTC
>PMJO01000233.1:0-12362 GCA_003158455.1 Myxococcales bacterium
GCCGCCGTCTCGCTGGTCCGCGCCGGAGCGGTCCGAGGGGTCACAGTGGTCCGACTGCGGGGCGCACTCGTCCGTGCGCTCATGGTCACGGCCGGAGCGGCTGCCGGGCGGGGCGCGGCGAAATTCGCCAGGCCCGGGCCGGCGGCCATGGTTTCTCCTAGCGCGATGGATTGCCCTGAGAGTTCGCTGGCGCCCGCGTCCAGCAGCGCGACGACTTCCTCCATGGTCTGGTGACGCGCGCCCGGATCCTTCTCCAGACAGCGCAGGATCAGGCGGTCGAGGAAGGGCGGCACCTCGGGGCGAAACTGACTAGCGGGAGGCGCCGGCTGTTTCAAGATGGCGTTGAGCAAGAGCACAAGCTGCTCGGCATTGAAGGGAACGCCGCCCGTCACCATTTCGAACATCACCACGCCCATCGAATAGATGTCACTGGCGGGACCCACCGCCTGGCACAGCGCCTGTTCGGGCGACATGTAGAAGGGCGTGCCGACCACCGCGCCGGCGATGGTCTTGTGGCCGACCTGTTTGTCCTGTTCGCCCAACAGCTTAGCCACGCCGAAGTCGAACAGCTTGCTGCGCAGGGCGCCCGGCTGGGTTGGATCGGCCAGCAGGAAGATGTTGTCGGGCTTGAGATCGCGATGGACGATGCCGACCCGATGGGCCGCGGCGAGCGCGTCGCACACCTGCCGGCAGATGGTGACGACGTCGACCAGGGGAAGCGCGCCCTCGGCGTTGAGGCGGTCGCGCAGGCTGCGTCCTTCGAGCAGTTCCATCACCAGGTAGACGATGCCGTCCTCGGTCTTGCCGAAGTCGGAGATGTCCACGATGTTGGGGTGGCGGATTTCGTTGACCGCGCGGGCTTCTTGAAAGAAGCGCGAAACCAGACCGGGGTCCGTGCCCAGATCGGGGCGCAGCATCTTGACCGCCACCCGTTTGCCGATCATGGGGTGTTCAGCCAGGTACACGGTCCCCATGCCGCCTTCGCCGATTATCCGGACGATCTTGTAGTTGCCAATGCTGCGACCGATCAAGTTTTCCTCGTCGGCAATTATATCCGGTCCGGGCCCAACTTGGCGCGTGCATAAGGCTTCGACCGGCCGGGCAACATGTGCTAGGGGCCGGAATCAATGTCCGGTACCCGCGTCCTTGCGCTCGCGTTTTTCTGCGTTAGTTGTCACGCACCCGCCCAGGTTCGTCCTGCGGCGCCGGGACCTGCCGCGCCAGCTCCTGCGTCGGCCGCGCCGGCTTCGCGCTTTTCGCGCATCGAGACCGAACTATCCGCGCTGCGTGCCCTGCCATTCAAGAATTCGGTCCCCTCGTCCGCGCAGACCCGCGGAGATTTTCGCGCTTGGGCTCGTGCAGAACTGGCCCGCGAGTTACCGCCGAAAAAGAATGAGGGACTTTCGCACGCCTACGCCGACCTAGGTCTTGCCCCGCAGGGTTTCGATCTGACGACCACGCTGGAGGATGCACTTACCACCCAGGTGGCGGCCTACTACGATCCGCGCAGCAAGGCGTTCCGCGTGGTGGGCGAGATGCGGGGCGAGGAGGTGGATGGAATGATCGTGGCGCACGAGCTGACCCACGCGCTGGATGACCAGCATTTCGATCTGGAGACCTTCGACGGCGGCGAAGGCAACCGGCTGGGCCTGTCGGAAGATGAGCGCACGGCGCGGGATTTCGTGACCGAAGGCGAGGCCACCTTCCTGATGCTGGCCTGGCAAAGTGCCAGCGGCGAGGGTGCGGGCAAGCGACTGGGTCCGCTTGGGGTCGCGGCCGTGCGTATGGCGGTGGCGATGCTGGGCGCTGCCGATCCACTTGAGCTGCTGGCAGCGGCGCGCCGGGGTCGCAGCGTCGCCGAGTTGAGCCCGGAAGAGCGGAGCGAGCTGGATGCGATGACCAGGCTGCCGCCCTTGGTGAGCTTGCCCCTCATCGAGCCGTACTTCAAAGGCGCGGCCCTGGTTTCCGAGGTGTGGGGGAGGGGCGGCTGGGGCGCGGTCGGCGATCTGTACCGACACCCGCCCGCCTCGACCGAGCAGATCTTGCACGCGCGCGAGAAATTTCTCGACCATCGCGATCCACCCATCCTGATGAGTCTACCGGCCGTGCGGCCCGGGCTCAGCGAGCCGCCGGTGGCCACCGAGGTGCTGGGCGAGCTGGGCGTGCGCGCCTATTTCAAGACCTGGGACTTTCCTACGGTCGAGGTCGCGGCCGCCGGGTGGGGCGGTGATCGCTTCTGGGTGTGGGAGCGTGCTGGGCAATTTACCGTTCTGTGGGCCACCCGCTGGGACAGCGAGAACGATGCGAAGAAATTCCTGGCCGCATATCTCGACACCCTGGAACCACGCTTTCCCGAGATTGGCGTCGAGCGCGCCGGGCCGGACGCCTGGCGTCTGCTGCGGCCCACGGGGGATCTCTTGCACATCGAGCGTCGCGCGCGCGACGTGGACGTCATCGTGGGCGCGCGGCCCGCGCAGATCGCAGATCTGCGCGCGGTGTTGCTGGCCGTCGATCGGCGGCCAGCGGCTGATTGACGGGAGTCGCCCCGCCCACGGGGCGGCCACCTACGGGCCTGGGGTAGACTTCAGGGCTAGCGCCTGTGCGTGCTCGAAGTAGAAGTCCAACGAACCCATGACGATGTGGCGTGTGGTGAACAGGGACTTCTGGAACGAATCGTTCGAAGATACACCGTCGAGTATCACGAGGAGCTGGTTGAGACTCAGAAACCAGCAATTCATGAAGGCTGGTGCCTTCGGTTCGGGTCGAAGCTTGGCCAGCTCATTGTATTGCTTGAGGAGGGCCTCTCCATTCTTCTGAACCAGTCCGATCTTGGCGGCGTATGCTGGAATGGGAGTACCCATGCGACAGGTCATCACCGTATCAAGAACTTGCGAGAGCACCATTCGGTCCTGCATCGCCCCGAAATCGAGGAGGCTCAGCGCCACACGCTCGACGGCTCTGCTCTTCCGTTCGAGTCGGTACTCTTCCCCGCCGTCCCGCAGAGGCAGCACGCCATGCCGATAGAGCAGTAACTCAACGCTCGGACGCGCTTGAACGAGGTTAAACATCCCGTCGTAAACCGCGATCTCCTGCAGAAAGTGGGGAAGCCTCGAGCCAGAGTGGAACAGCGTCTCCCACGTGTTGTACGGTTCAAGGTCGAATGCGGCTGCATAGACGGTCGCGACTGAGAAGGCGTCCTTCGCGGCGGCCTCAGCAAATGGCGTCCTCGCGGCCGACACACCAGTATTCTTGGCGCACAGATTGAGGAGGTAGGCTACAGGGGCGCTCGGGCCGCCTTTTCGTCCGTCGGTGCCGGTGCGTCGACCCACGTGGTACCGTTCCTGTGCGGAATCGTAGCGTTGTCGCAGAGAATGGAAGATGTAGGCTGCCATCTCGAGTCCACCAGCGTTTCGGATTTGCGACTCGATGTGCTCGGCGATTCGGACCTCTTCCGCGCGTTGGATATTCGCCTGCCCGCCTACGACCGCGACCTTGTAGCCGAGCGTTCGGAGTCTTTTGATGGCACAGGCCACCGCATACTGACGCTGGTTGAATTGCGGCAACATGGCATCGGGATCGCGATGAACGCTTGGGCAGACAAGGTCGCAGTTGGCAGCCGCAGTCAAGGCCGTGCGCCATGACAGCTCATCTGTCAGGGGAGGGGCGATCCAGTCGTTGGCGCGAGCCGCGTCCATGATCACGCCGAGAAAGGCGAGATATGGCTGGAGGACTTCGTCGTCGGCGAAATACCTTAGGAGGAGTTGGTGCTTCAGAGTTTGGAGCCGCACGCCCTTGCTGCCACCTGTTGGATGAGCGCGGAAGGCGGAAGCAATCTGCGCGTATAGGTGATCAACAACTTGCTGTTGCACCAGATGGCCATTATGCGACAAGCCGAAGTGGGAATAGATTTCTTCAAGGCTCGCGCTTCGGTTTGGCAAGGTTGGACGAGTTGATTCAACGAGCGCTCGGTAGGCCTTTTCATCCTGGTCCACCGATGTGGCGGGCCCGGGACGGCCTTTTCGTGTCGCTCGGATCTCTCTACCCCCTCTCCGTCCTCAGTCCCGGCCGCACTTTCTTGATTCGTTCGTAGTCCTCGTCGTCGTGAAGCAGCGTCGCGGCTGCTTCGATGGCCTGCGCGGCGATCAGGCAATCCACGCTACTGCGCACGGTCAGCCCGCGGCGGCGGCAGTCGAAGAAGATGCGCGCCGCCTCCCAGTGCAGCGCCGCGGGGTCGGCGGGCAGCACAAGTCGCTGGGTGGACAGGTTCCCGCGCAGTAACCGCCATTCCCGCTCATCGCGAGCACCCTGCAGGATCTCCTGACAGCACAGGAACGGGATGGCATAGGGGACACCGTCGGCGTCCAGGTCAGCCAGCATCTCGACCGGCGGAGTGGACTTGCCGCGCAGATAGCCGACGAGGACGGAGGTGTCCACGAAGATCATCGCGCCCCGGCCCGCGCCGCCTTGTAGTCATAGCCGGGCGCAAGCTTGATCTTTCCGCGCAGTTGGGCCAAGGGCTGTCGCCGCTTGTTCTCGACCAGCACCCGCAGTGCTTCGTGTACCAGCGCGCGGCGGGTTCCGATGCCGGTCAGACGGGTCGCCTCATCGACCAGATCAGCATCCAGAACGATGTTGGTTCGTAGTTCATGGTTGGGACTCTTCATGTACATCAGTATACACACAAGCACACACCCCGTCACCCCGCGATAGGTTTCAGGTCAGTTCACAACCGCAAACTCAATCCGGCGGTTCTTCGGCTTCGCGGCCTTGCCCAAGTTGGGGACCAGGGGCTTGCTTGCACCCATTCCCTCCGCCACGACCCTATCCTGGCCGACGCCTTGGTCTGCCAGATACTGGGCCACCGCTTTCGCCTGAGCATCGGTCAGTTGCTGCGCCTGGGCCGGCGGCAAGGTACGGTCCCAGTGTGCCTCAACCCGTAACTGGCGAATCTCGGGGTGGTTGACCAAAACGTCCACGACTTCGTCGAGAAGGTGGATCGCGCGCGCCGTCAGCTCAGACGATGGCTTGCTGCCCACTGACTTGAAGGCAACTGCCTGGCGCAAGTTGAACTTGCCATTCTGGAAAGTCACTCCCGCCACCGCGGGACGAGAGCGCAGTATGACGCTGACGGGGCTCTCTCGGCCTTCCGCTACAGTCAACGGAACTACCTTCGACAAGTAATTGTCCGCGTCCACGCGCAGAGCGTATTGGCCGGGAGGGACTGGCACCGCGAAGTTGCCCGAGTCATCCGACTTGCCTTCGGCGATCTGCGGGCCAGCGAGTTTGAATGCCGCTGCCACGCCCTTGCCGGAATCTTCGGTGATGCGTCCAACCGCGCGTGCGGGCGGCACGCGCGGCGTGAGCGTGAGAGCGACATTGGCGATTTGCCCCGCGACGACGACTAGCCTTGCGGAGAGCGTCTCAAAGCCATTTGCCGCAATCATTAGGTCGATTGGGCCAGGTGGCAGAGGCACACTTTGGAAGCTCCCATCGGCATCGGTCAGGACACGAGAATACAGACGACCGGTAACCCCGACGACGGCACCCTCGATAGGGGTTCCGGTCGGCGAGGTGACCCTCCCGGCCGCCAGGCCTTCGCGTAGCAGCTCGATCTTTTCCGCCGGCGTCTGGACGGTCACGACCCGAGTAACCAGATCGAACGGGTACCCCATGCCGAAAAGCAAATTCCACGGCGGCAAAGACGGGGCATAGGCATAGCCGGGCGAGCGTAGCGCGACATCCAGACCGACGGTGAAGGTTAGGCCGTGAACAACCTGGGCCTGCACGCCGAGGGTCAGCCAATGCAGGTCCTGGTTGTCTGCGCAGGCAGCCGCGCCCTTCGTGCCACAAGTCAGGTGCTCCTGATTGTAGATCACTTGGTCTTTGGACCCAGTCAAGTACTCGAAGTGGTATTCAAGCATGGGCCGAAGCGAAAGACCTGCTACCACGTCGGCGAACGGCGCATCCGCACCGAGTGCCAGGCGGAAGCGATTCTCGGAGATACCGTAGGCGAACTTCGAAACGTAGCGGGACACTGCCGAAGTCTGCGCAGCGTCATAGTCCTGCAGGTTCGCTGAATTGTCCACGTAGTAGCCGAGGTTGAGGTGGAATCGAAGGGGAATGTTGTCGGTTGCGGGCTTGAGGTCGTACGTGGCCAGCGCGCTCACCCATAGCGAAGTCGAGTCGGGCGAAAAATCGTAGATACCCGCGGTGGAGGCCAGCAGGCGCACCCCGAGCTCGCCACCGACGGAAAACCCGGGCGCGACGGGATAGGCCAGTTTGCCCCCTAGGATCAGATCGCCGTAGGCCTTGATGAGTTCGGGGTCGGTGCGGTTGGGCTCGGATGAACACCGCTCGTTGCTGCTAGCGTTCGAGGCGCAGGGACTGAAACGCTGGTTGCGATTCGCCGAACCCAAGATGGCGCCGAACAGCTCGAAATGGTGGAAAGGCGAAACCCCAAAGCTCAAGGCCGCCTGCACGCGGGTGTCCTGATCACCTCCGGGCGGAGAAACGCGCTCGACCAGAAAGTTGCTGGCGGTGAAGTACTCGCCGTGCAAACCGAGACGAAGCTGGCCCACCGGACCGACTTCGGCAGAACTCATGTGCAGAAGGCCAACCGCGCCGCCCAAACTGAGCTGAGGAATGAATCCATAGGGGCTTTCGTCGGTTGCCGGCGCAGACGTCGTGGCCGCCGGGACATCGGACTTGGGAGGAATGGGAGCGACATCGGAAACCGGGGACGGCGCTGGCATCAGTGCGGGTGCAGGCGCCGGGGCGGGAACCGGCGTCGGGCCGAACCCCGGCGTGCTCGGCGCAGGTGAAAATGCAGCAGGAGGTGCCGTGGCAGGACCCGGCTGAGCAAGAGCCGGGAACGTCGCAAGCAGAAGGGCGGCGAGTAGTCCAGAAATGATAGTTTGAATTCGCATTCGTGAACTCCCTAGAAGCGAGATGAGCCCTATGCTAGGCGCGCTTTCAAATCTACGCAATCAGGAGGATGTCGCGAAGCCGTTCGGGCAGCATGCCGCAGATCGCGCCAACGGTGGATGCTGAGGCCAAATTGGCGTAGTCTCGCCCCATTGTCATGCCAAATCTCAAGTTGGTCCCCTGGTGTTTGTTTGAAATCTGTCTAGCGCTGGCCGGATGCAAGACGGCCGCCCCAGCCGCGCCCGCAGCCACGCCCGCCACGGCGGCGCCGCCGGCGAATGCGATGGGAGCAGCGGTGGAACCGGCGCTCAAGCCGGCCTCCGCCGCGGCCGGGGCCTGGGGCATGAGCCTCGTGGTCGCCTCGCCCATGAAGTTGGTGGCAGACCTGGATGCGCTGTCCAAGAGCCTGGCTTTGCCCATGTCACTTGGCCAGTCGTTGCTTCCCACCCTGACGAGCGGGCTGGCTCCGGGCGGGGTGACGGTGGCGCGCGAGATGCTCGATCGCTTGGATGTTGCTCGTCCGGTGGCGGCGATCTGGCTGGCACGGGGCAGTGACGCGCCGGCTGGCTGGTGTGTCGCCATTGCATTCAAAGAGCGCGCATCCGCGTGGGAGGCTTTGCAGAAGATGGGGACTGGCGGCGCCCAGAGTGAAGGTACGGTTGAGCGGCGTTTGCCGTCGGGCGATCTGGTCTGGGGCGCGGTCAAGGATAGCCAATTGCTGCTTTCCAGCTCCCGCGAAACCTTGCTGGCGGCCGGTGCGCTGGCCATCACGACACAGAGAACACCTCTGTCGGGGCAGGCTCTGGTCATCTTGTCCCCTTCAGTCTTGGCTAGAAACACCGGCCAGCCACTGGAGGTGCTCGCGTCCAATGTCTTGAGTGAGTTCATGGCCGAAATGGACAAGAACGCCTCGGGGAAGGGCAAGCGACTGACACCCGCATCCAAGAAGATGACCGAGGCACTCCTCAAGGCATTGATTCGCCCACTGAGTGAGATTGCCGTGGCTCGCGTCAGTCTCGAAATAGGGGATCGGAGCGGCGTGGCCGTGCGGGTCGAGGCCCAGCCCACCCCCGGCTCAGGGCTGGCCGCCAAGGTCGCTCGTGTTTCACCCTATGCTTTCGATCCAGCTCTTCCCGTCCGCAGCGATGCCAGCGCGGCCATCGCGTGGGGCGACATGGCGCCTTGGATGGCGGACTGGAGTCAAGTTGTGGAAGCCTCGGGCCCTGCGGGCCTTGCCGCTGGCCGAGACCTCCGGGCGCTGGTGGTCGAACTCATGGACGGTGGCTCTTGCGCCGCCGCCGTCGGGGCCGTGCCCATCCGGTTCATGTGTAGCCTGAACGTGCGTCCCGGCGTTGATGCCGCGCAAGCCCTTGATCGGTATGTGGCGTTCCTCCAATCATCCAATCTTTGGGAGGCGGAGATAGATGGTCGCAAGCCCACGCCGCTCAAGGTGAAGCGCAGGGGCAAGGTGGTGGAGATCGAAAAGGCGATTGAACGAAAGAACCCGCAGGCCACCGCGCTTTTGAAGGCGATCATGGGGGGCGATGCCATTCAAACCGCGCTGACGGTCAAGGACCGTAGGGTGGTCCTTGCCATGGGTCCCAAGCCGCGCGAGATCCTCGACCGCTACGGTAAGCCGCAGGAGTCCATGAAGACCGCGGCGCCCATCGTGGCGCGGTCCTTGCTCGACACGGCGGGTGCCGACTATTGGGGCTTGGTCGACGTGGTATCTGTCCTGGGCAAGGTGCTGGCGAACAGCAAGGAGTTGGGGGGCTCGACTTTGGGCGCCATGATGACTGCCGTGCCAGGCCTGGCTGACCTGCGCGCGCCAATGGTGCTGAATGCACACGGCGGCTCGCTTGCCGCTATCGAGATTCAAGTGCCCTTCGGCAGCTTGCAGAACATTGCCCGGGTGGTCAGCGCCTTCATGGGTCAGATGGGGGCGGCGCCCGCGTCTCAGTGAAATACTATTTGGAGAAAAGCACGGAAGATCCGCTAGACTGCAAGAACCAATCATGAAAGTTCTCGCAGTTTCCCTCGCCGCTGTTTTCTTGCTCGTGGGCGTGCCCGCGTTCGCGAGCGCTGCCCCGGCGGATTCCTTCCGTCCTGCCGCTTCGTCTGCCGGTTCGAGTTGTCGCGCACGAAAAAAGAGAGCCAAGAAGGAGGCTGCCGACAGCAAGGGCAAGAAGAAGGGCAAGAAGGACGAAAAGAAGCCCTACGGCTTCGAGCTGTAGGGGCCTTCGGACTTGCACCGAAGCGGGCTGTCAGCAAGCGCTGACCGTCGGGCCATGCCGTCAGACAAAGAACTCCCCAAGTTGCAGCCGCTGGCGGCCATGCCGGCGTCGGTGTTCACCGGACTGCGGGTTCTGGCGGCAGACATAGATGACACCATTACCGCGGGTGGCAAGCTGCCCGCGCGCACCCTGGCGCTGTTCGAGGAGTTGGAGGCCGTCGGGCTAGTCGTGGCCCTGGTGACCGGGCGTCCCGCCGGTTGGGCACAAGCCTTGGCCGGCTACCTTCCTGCCGTGCGACTGGTCGTGGGCGAGAATGGGTTGGTGTCCTTCGACGGCGCCGGCCGGCGGCGCGACTTGGGACCGCTGCGCGATGCAACTTTCGTCCGGGCTTTGGCTGACAATGCTGAACGGGTCGCGCGCACCTTTGCCCTCGCGCGCACCGACGACGACACCTTTCGCCTGTTCGAGCGCGCCTTCGTCCGGCCGGCTGGCTTCGACGCAGATGCCCTGCGCGGCTGCCAGCAGCTTGTCGACCAAGGCTTCGAGGTGATCGCCAGCTCGATCCATATTCACGTGCGTCCCTCGGGCTGGGACAAGGCGGACGGGCTGTTGGCCGGGCTCGCTCCCATCCTGCCCGCTGCAGTCGCCGACCCGGAGGCGAGCATTCTTTTTGTGGGCGACAGCAGTAATGACCGGCCGCTCTTCGCGCGGTTCCCTCGCACCAGCGTGGGCGTGCGCAACGTCATGAGTTTTCTCGCCGAGCTGGGGGCGGATCGCCCAGCCTACATCACCGAGGGTGAAGCAGCGGCGGGCTTCGCCGAAGTCGCCCAGAGGTTGCTGGCCGTACGCCGCCACGCGCCGTAGAACACTGTCGCCGGATCACAGGACGCGCGGGGGAGCCACATCGGCACTTGCAGTGCGCGCCGTATCTCCATACGATTCGCCGTCGCATAGGTTCCTGCAACAAGTCCCCCCCCAAGCTGGAGTACCCCAATGGCGAAACTGTCCGGAAAAGCCCTGGTCGCCCAGGGAGGCGGCCCCACCGCCGTCATCAACCAAAGCCTCGTCGGCGTAGTTCTCGAGGCGCGCAAGTTTCCCGAGATCAGCAAGGTCTACGGCGCTCGCCATGGCGTGCGCGGGATCTTGAACGAGGACTTCATCGACCTCACTCAGGCCACCACGCACAACCTGGAAGAGGTCGCACGCACACCCGCCTCGGCGCTCGGCTCCACCCGCGACAAGCCCGACGAGGAATACTGCCGCAAGATGTTCAAGATCATGCTGGCGCATGAGATCCGATACTTCTTCTACATCGGCGGCAACGACTCGTCGGACACTTGCCGCATCGTGAACGAGCAGGCCAACGCCGCCAGCTACGAGCTGCGCACCGTCCACGTGCCCAAGACCATCGACAACGACCTGGTGGGCACCGACCACTGCCCGGGCTTCGGCTCGGCGGGCAAGTTCGTGGCGCAGGCGTTCGCCGGCGCGAACCAAGACAACCGCGCTCTGCCGGGCGTGTACATCGCCGTGGTCATGGGACGGCACGCTGGCTTTCTCACCGCAGCCTCGGTTCTCGCGCGCAAATTTCCCGACGACGGTCCGCACCTCATCTACCTGCCCGAACGCCCCTTCAATCCCGAGCGGTTCATCAAAGACGTTGAGTCGGTCTACGCCAAGCACGGCCGTTGCATCATCGCGGTATCCGAGGGCGTATCGGGCGCCGACGGCCAGCCGGTGATGACCACGCTCAAGCCGTCAGTAGAAAAAGATGCGCACGGCAACGTGCAGCTCTCCGGCACCGGNNGCGCTGGGTGACCTGCTAGCCGACCTCATCAAGGCCAAGACCAAGATCAAGCGCGTGCGCGCCGACACCCTGGGCTACCTGCAGCGTTCATTCCTCGGCTGTGTCAGCCTCACTGACGCCAGCGAGGCGCGCGAGGTGGGCGAGAAGGCAGTACAGTTCGCGGCCTGGCACAACGTGGACGGCTCGGTGGCCATCCGCCGGGTGGGTGACTACGCGGTTGAGTACGATCTCCTGAAACTGACCGACGTGGCGGCCAAGACCAAGCATATGGCCGACGAATACATCAACCCGGCGGGCAACGACGTCACCGAGGCGTTCAAGGCCTACGCGCGGCCGCTGGTGGGCGAGTTGCCGGACATGGGACGCATCGCCGCTCCGGCCGTGCACAAGATCAAGGGCGAATAGCACAACACAAGGAGAACCCAATGGCAGAGTCACGCGTTTCGTACAAGGAAATCGGCATCGTCAATACCCGCGCGATGTTCAAGGCCGCGATGGCAGGCAAGTTCGCCATCCCGGCCTACAACTTCAACAACATGGAGCAGCTACAGGCCATCGTGATGGGCTGCGTGGAATCGGATTCGCCCTTCATCCTCCAAGTCAGCTCGGGCGCCCGTAAGTACGCCAATCAGGTGCTCCTGCGCTACCTGGCCCAGGGCGCGGTTGCCATGATCCGCAGTGCGGGCAGCAAGCTGAACTTCGCGCTGCACCTGGATCACGGCGACACCGTCGAGCTGTGCAAGTCGTGCGTGGATACCGGTTTCTCGTCGGTCATGATCGATGCTTCCCACCACCCATTCGAAAAGAACATCGAGGAGACGCGCAAGGTGGTGGAATACGCCCACCAGCACGACGTTACGGTCGAGGGCGAGTTGGGCGTGCTCGCCGGAATCGAAGACGACGTGGTGGCGGCCAAGTCGATCTACACCCAGCCCGACGACGTGGAGAAGTTCGTCAAGGCCACTGGGGTGGACTCGCTGGCCATTTCCATCGGTACGTCGCATGGCGCGTACAAGTTCAAGCCGGCGCAGTGCACGCGCAACGCCAAGGGCGTGCTGGAGCCGCCTCCCTTGCGCTTTGACATCCTGGACGAGGTCGAAAAGCGCATTCCCGGGTTCCCTATCGTGCTGCACGGGGCATCCTCGGTGGTGCTCAAGTACGTCGAGATGATCAACAAGTTCGGCGGCAAGCTGGACGATGCGGTGGGAATTCCCGAAGAGCAACTGCGGCGCGCCGCCCGCTCCGCGGTGTGCAAGATCAACATCGACTCGGACGGCCGCCTGGCCATGACCGCGCTGATTCGCAAGGCGCTGTGGGAGAACCCCAAGGAGTTCGACCCGCGCAAGTACCTGGGACCAGCGCGTGACGAGCTGAAGCTGCTCATCGCCGAGAAGAAC
>PMJO01000233.1:12382-16056 GCA_003158455.1 Myxococcales bacterium
CCCAGCCCGGCTTGTCGCCCGACGCTCGAAGGTAGATTTGAAGCAGCAGTGGTAGACGCCGCGGAAGCGACGAAGCTGCGAAGGCAGGACTGACAACGGGTTTCGCACCTTCGGCGGTCGCGGGGAGCGGCGGTGCTACAATCGTCGTCCATGGCTAGCCCGCCGCCCAGGCGATCCGCGACCCGCGAGCCGGCGCCCGGCCAGTGGGTTGCGCCACGTCCGGGGACCGCCAAGTGGAACCTGCCGGCGGAAGAAACGGCAATCGAGCTGCGCCTGCGCGTGCTGGCGCTTCCCTTGGCAATTGCCGTGGCTTGGGGCGTGGCTCACACGGGTATGCCCCACGCGCTCATGCGCATATTTCTCAGTATGTGGATCCATGAAAGCGGTCACGCCGTCACCGCGTGGCTTTGCAGCCTACCTGCCTTTCCCGGTCCCTGGTTCACGCCCGTGGCCCAGGAACGGAGCTGGATCCTTGGCTTGTGCTTGGCCGCGGTCCTCGCCTTTTGCTCCCAGCGAGCCTGGCGGAGCAAGCATCGCGTCGCCGCCGGGTTGTGCGGGATTCTGCTCCTAATGCAAGGGTTCGGTACGCTGGCGCTGAGCCTGCGCCGCGCGCAGGAATGGATGATCTTCGCGGGCGACGCCGGGTGCATGGTGCTGGGCACGCTGATGATGAGCACCGTTTACGTACGACGCGGCCATATCCTTGCCCGAGGTTGGCTGCGTTGGGGGTTCCTGGTCATCGGCGCCGCCGCTTTTTGCGACGCCTACGCCACCTGGTGGGACGCGCACAAGAACTTCGCCAAGATTCCCTTTGGCGAAAACGAAGGTTCGGGGCCGAGCGATCCCAGCCGGCTGGTGAGCGAGTACGGCTGGGCGGTTGGAGACATGGTTCACCGCTACGTTGTGCTGGGCGCCTTGTGCCTGGCGGTTCTGGGCGCGCTCTACGTGCTTGGTTTGCGGCGGCGTGAGGCTGCCAAGCGCGAGCCGAGCAGCGAAGGGTAGCGAGGATGGCAAGAAAGCAGTTGCTGGTGGTGGCTGCCCTTATCGAGCAAGAGGGCAGGGTGTTGGTGGCGCAGCGGCGGGCCGACCAAACCCAACCTTTGGCCTGGGAATTTCCGGGCGGCAAGGTCGAGCCAGGCGAATCACCCAGCCAAGCGCTGGCGCGTGAGATCGAAGAGGAGCTGGCGTGTTCAATCGAAGTGGGCGCGGTCGTCGATGTGGTGTCCTTCGCCTACCAGACCTTCGATCTGATCATGCCCGTGTACCGCGCCACGATTCGCGCGGGAGTGCCGGTGGCGCGGCAGGTGGCGGCGGTGGCCTGGGTCGCGCGGCGCGAGCTTGCCACCCTGGCCTTCACGCCCGCCGATCTGCCGCTGGCGCGTCGGCTAGCCGGCGAATCCGGAAGTTAGTACCTATTCCACACAGAGAGCGCAGAGAACGCAGAGGTTGGAAGAGAAGAAAGGGTTCAGACCGCGAAGAACCCAACCCTTTCCGATCCGGCTCCGTGGCCTCTGCGGCCTCTGCGTTCGCTGTGAGAAATCGCTAACTAACCGCCGCTGTCACCGCCCTCGGGTGTGGTTGGCGGGGCTGCTTCACTCTCGGGGCGCGGGGGCAATTGCGGGTGGCGCAGGGCCTCACGCGCGGCTTCGCGCGCGGCGGTGACCTGGGCCAGTTTGCACGCGCCGCAGAGCGCGGGCGCGGCCCAGTTGCCGAGGTGGGTCTGGAGCTGGCTTTCGGGCGGCCAGTAGATGGGCGTGCCGCACTGGATGCAGGGGATCTCCTGCGTCTTGCGGCCGGCGAGGAACTCGGCGCAGGCCGAGCAGCGTCGAGTGGGCGGCTGCGGCTCTCGGCGGCGGCGGTTCTTCTTGCCCTTGCCCGGCTGACCGGCTTGCACCGCGGGTGTTTCGCTAGCAGACGCTTGGGGGCTCTCAACTGCAGGCGCGTTCTCGCTCGCTGCGGCTTCGGGCATTGCTGCCGCAGCTGCGGCGTTCGTGGGCGCACTGTCGCCGCCAGCTTCGACCACCGCGGTCGCGAGGGCCGCGGTCTCAGTCGGCGGAAGCTCCTTGAACTTGGGCCGCACACCGGCCGCGAGCTGCTGTTCCTTGCTCCAGGTCCACGTGCCCGGGCAGCCATCCGTGCGACACGGGATCTCCCGATCGTCGAGATCCCCCAACTCTTTCTCGCACTCGCCGCAGTAGCGCGGATAGGGATCCGCGCTCTTGCCGCGCACCAGACGGGCCAACTGCGCGCCCCGCTTGTCGCTCCAGGTGCCCTTGCAGCTGGCGCGGCGGCAGGGGCGCTCCACGTCCTTGAGGCTGCTCCATAGATCGAAGCAGCGCTGACACATGCGCGACGGCGCTTTGGGCACCGGCTTGTCGGCCACGCAGGCATCGAGCTGATCGCTGCGCGTCCAGGTCCAGGTGGACTTGCAGCCGGAGGTACGGCAGCGGATCTCGCGGTCAAAAAGCTTGCCGAATTCTGTGCGACACTCGGCGCACATGCGCCGGGGCGGCTCGTTGGGCTTGCCTGCGGCGAATGCCTGGATCTGCTCGTCCGCTTTCCAGGTCCACTTGCGCGAGCAGGCAAAGACCCCGCAGTTGACTGCCCGGTCCCTGAGCTTGCGCGCGACCTGGGCGCACGGCTCGCACATGAACCCCGTGATACTCACGCCATTCGTGGTGGTCGGCGCTACGGGTTCGGCCGGCGGTTCGCCCGAAGAGACGAGCTGCTGCTCTCGGGTAAGGGTGGCGGTGCGGGCGCAGCCGGGCACCGCGCAGGGAATTTCCCGGTCCTGCAGGCTATCGAGCAGTTTCTGGCAATCGGCGCACAGGTGCTTGGGCGCGGGCCGCTGCGCCGCAAACGCCTCGAGCTGGGCCATCACCGGCCAGGTCCACTTGCCCGTGCACCCCTTGCGGTCGCAGGGGCGCAGGGCATCTTGCAAGGTGCGGAACTTGTCCCGGCACGGCTCGCACATGCCTTCGGTGGGATCGCCAGCGGCGGGCGCTTGCCCAACCAGGCCCAAGGCCTTGTTCGAAAGCTGGATCCACGTCCGGCTGCAACCGGGAATGCGACAGGGCACCGATTTGGCGCCCAGCCTATCGGCAAGGGTGAACTTTCCTGCGGCCATCGGGAGGGCTCGTATGGTGGCAAAGATAGCCTGTCCAAAGCAAGCAACAAGTCGAAGCTTGTTAACTCACAGCGTTGCAAGCTGCTTTTGGGTTGACTGCGCCGTTCCTCTCTCCCCATCCTTGGGCGCGCGCGATGCAAATAACCATCGAAGACATCTCCCCGGTTGAAAAACGCGTTGACTTCGAGGTCGCCTGGGCGGAGGTGGAGCCACGCCTGCACACGGCCTATGAGAAGCTGCGACGCGAGGTGCATCTCAAGGGCTTTCGTCCCGGCAAGGTTCCGCGGCAGGTGATCGAACGCTTGTACCGCAACCAGGTTGAGGGCGACGTGTCCAGTGAACTGGTCGAGTTGTCGATCCGGCAAGCGATCGACGAGAAGCAAATCCAGCCAGTGGCCCCGCCCGTGGTCGACAAGCTTGAGTTGAAGCAGGGCGAGCCTTTGCGCTTCTCAACCCGCATCGAGGTGCGCGCGCAGGTGACGCCCAAGGACTACACCGGGATTCGCGTGTCGCGCCGGCCGCCCAAGGTCAGCGAGGCGGACGTGGC
>PMJO01000230.1 GCA_003158455.1 Myxococcales bacterium
CATTCCTACTTGGGCCTGACATTTTCAGTTGAAGGAAAATGGCGCTTGAACCGACTATCCACCACCGAGCCCACCCCGGCGCCGCGGTAGACGTCACACTCAACTGAAGCACCTACCACTGCTCAGGCACGGACACCAGGTTGCGCATCACCCGCACAAGGGAACCCGGGTCGAGCAGCAGGTTGGTGTAGCTGGCGTTGGCCATGGGGCAGGCACACTCCCGGTTCTTCACGCTGGCGCGAAACGCATCGGCGCGGGCCGAGCGCCACACCGTCCGGAAATCGTAGTCGTGGTCGCGCACGTTGCCGAGAGACTCGGCGCGCACGCAGCAGCCCCAAACATGGCCATCAGGGGCCAGGTGCGCGCTGGCCACACCGGCGTAGCAAGGGATGACTTGTCGGCGATCCTCCAGAATGCGCGCGGCGAGGTCGTAGTACTCGAAACGCAGCGATTCCACCAGACGCGCCAACGGCCGCCAAGAGCGTCGAGCAGCGATGGCCCCGCGCAGATGCGCCACTGCCTCGCGATACGCATTCGGGCTGGGCGTGATGTCGCGCTCCATGGTCTGCAATTCGACTCGCTTTTCCGCCACCTCGGTGATGTACGAATCCGGGGCAAAAAGCCGGCGCAATTCCCGCTCGATGACCGCAATCCGCCCTACGTTGGCGGTGGAGATCACGGTGTGCACGCCGAACACAACGTGCTGGTAGCTGCGTTTGAGATCGCGGATGAGTCGGGCCACGTCGAGCAGCTTGGCAAAATTCCCGGGCGCGCCCCGAATGCGGTCATGCTCCTCGCCTACCTCGTCGACGGAAAGATTGAGCACGAGCTGTGACCCGCGCGAAAACTCGGCAATCCGCGGCAACAAGGAAAAGATGCGGCCGGTGGCGATGCCATTCATCGGAATATTGATGATCTTCGGCTCGATGTCCTTGGCAATTCGCTCAACGATGGCGTCCAAGTCACGGCGGAGAAACTGATCGCCACCAGAGACGGTGACCCAGATGGGAACCTTTTCGAAAGAAGGAAATATGCGCGCGTACTCATCCAGTGACAGATTGCGCGCTCGCCTCTGCCAAATGCCACAAGTCAGACAGCGCGACGGGCAGGCATAGGTGACCGAGATGGTCAGGTTGATTGGCAAGCCCGGCCGGCGCCCGCTGAGGTAACTGAGCTTGTAGCCGGCCAAATGTGCGGGCAGAGGCAGTTTGTGCGGGCTTGCAATGCGGGCCATGCGATTCTCGATCCTACCGTCCGAATGGTCGCAAGGCGAGGGCGCGTGCGGTCAACGCCCAGCGAGCGCTTGCGACCTGCGCCAAAGCAACACCCAATCGTCGCGGGTTTCCCAGGCCATCTTCGCCAAGTGCTTGCCGAAGATGATCTTCAGGTCTTCGAGATGACCGCGAAACAGGAAGTAGTCAAAGTGGTAGCCAAAGTCATCGAAGCGAAAGAGCCACGGCACAAACTCGTTTACGCTGGTGCGCAGGTCGTCGAAACCCAGGTCTGGCCGCTGTTGCACCATGGAGATGTGCAGCTCGGAGAAGGAGAAGTTGATGCGGCCACCCTTCTCGGCGAGGTAGTGGGCGCCGAAATGCAGGAGAAGCGGCGGAGAGGTGACGACGGAACTACTGTAGTAGAGGACAAGCGACATTAGGTTCTTTCCCGGCTCGGTCTTGGCGATCAACTCGTGACCGCCGCGGGTTTCCAGGGCAAAGGCATAGGCGGCCTCACTGGTCAGCACCAGATGCGTGACAATCGTGATCCCGACCAAGACTTTGGCCAGCCTGAGCCGGCCCATTTCGGGCACAGGCAACACCGCGGGCAGCATCAGCCAGGCCACGGCGATCAGGCGCTGGTACACGAAAAGCCCAACAAACACGTGCGGCATCAGCAGATATGCGCCGAGAAACCAGGCTGCCAGTGTGGAGAAGCGCGTAGCGACCAGAAATGCCCTCACCCCACCCCAGGATGGGCCGCCCGCCGGCACAGCGGCGATCTCTCGCTCAGACCGCGCGCGCACCTGGCACAGGCGCAGGATGACAAGCACAGCCAGGAAGAACAGCATCCAGTGCTCTCCCTCGGCGTGGGTCCCGAACAGGTTTTCCGGAATCTGGATCACCTTGTCGAAGGTCAGAGGCATCTCGGGGACAGACGCGTAGAGTCCCTTCTCTGTGTAGGTGTAGGTCTCCTCGTGGCGCAAGAAATGGTACAAGAGCGTCAGAATGACCCCGGAGGGCAACGCGGAGAAGATCCACAGTGATTTCCGCCAGCCGGGAAAGCGGGTCAGGGTCAGCCATCCGACCACGCCGACGAAGAGAAAGAGAAACTGGATGTGCACGAAGTAGAACGAGCATCCGTACAAGGCGATGATCAGCCACGCGCGCCAGTTCATCGGCCGGTCGAGCAAGCGATCGGTGAGTACCACGCCGTAGAGAAGCAGCGGGGTTGCGATCACGTTGTTCACGAAGCCGAAGTAGAAGGCGACATTGTAGGCCGCGAGCAGGGCGAAGAGCCCGAACCAGCCGGGCCGGCCCGCGCGCCGGGCCAGGCCCAGTCCGGCCAGCCCGGTCGCCGCCACCGATATCGCCATCAACAGCTTGCCCGCCAACCCAAGCGGCATGATGTACGACAGAGCCGCCACCAGGTAGACAAATGCGGTGTTGGGACGCGCATACTCCAGGGTGTAGGTCTCGACCAGGTGGCGCGCTGGATCGTGGTACCAGCGCAGAATGGAAGCCATGGACAGGTGTTGAGGATAGTCGGTCATGGGCGGGTGGGTGCCCAACCAAAGAGGCAGGGTGAACAGCGCCGAAACCAGCAGCACGATCGCGGCTTCGCGATCGAGAGGCCATCGTCGGCATTCACTGCGGTCAGCCGGCGGGCTCCCCACGCGANNAACGTCCCGGGTGGAGTGGGCGACCTTCCAGATTGCGTGATTGTATTCACGTTTGTAGTCGAAGTAGCCCAAAGCCCGGGCCGTCCCTTCGATCAGAGCAGCGGCGACATAGGACGCATCGGTCATTGGATCGGCAAAGGTGAGGTAGCGCACGGCGTGCTTCACGATCCGCTTTACGTCCAGGGTGGGAACAGAATACCCGGTGCGCCGGCGCAGCCAGAAGTGGCCCGCGGCGATCCGGCGGCGCTGGTCGAAGTACTCGCGGATATTGTCGGGACCGCGATTGGCCACCACCGCCTCGGGCACGTAGCACAGCGCACGTCCTTGCGCGACCACACCCGCTTCCAACGTGGCCTCGTCGACCGGGGAATCCTCGGGAATTGGACGAACCAGGGCGGAGCGCAAGACGATGACCTCCCCCAGCTTGGGCGACTCGCTCGCGACGTCGTGATGAAGCTGCCAGAGAAAGCCGACTATGTTGCCCATCAGGTGACCGCGCGGGTTGGTGGGCACCGGACGGGCACCCACCATGCCCACATTCGGCGAGCTGGCCAAACGATCAAGCAAGAGGAGCAGGCAGCCGGGCTGCAGGATAAGATCGGCGCTGACCACGGCGACGGCATCTGCGGTCTGATCTCGTTCGCGGCCGTAGGCGTTGATGGCCGAAGCCTTGCCCAGCCGGGTGTCCTGGACGATGAGTCGGAGTCGGTTATCGACTTTGGCCAGTTCCTCCACCTCCGCCGTCGTGCCGTCAGTGCAGCCGCTGGCCACCACTACCACCTCGCACAGCGCGTGCGGCTCGACCTTCTGGCCCAGCAAGGAGCGCAGCAGCTTCCGGATGTTCCTCTCTTCGTTGTGCGCGGTCACACACACACTCACTCGCAAGCCAGTACGGGAGATCATGAGAAGAGGATTAGGATATCACGGCCCGCCAGCAAACGAGATGGCGGCACGACAGACAACGGGCACTTTCCCTGAGGGCGAGTGGCTGACTAGATGAATCAACTTCCGCGCTTTGCTTGCGGTCGTGAGGCTGCCCTGAGAGGCGCGCGAGTGCATCGAGCCCAGCCAGGACAATCACCACCACATGCGGCGATCGTCTTCTTGCTCATGGGGACACCCGCCCTGCCTCGGGTGGCGTCTCGGGTTGCCGGCTCAAGCTACCCTGCGAGCGTCGGGGGCGCGCCCAGACGTAGATCGGAATGCGGAGCCCGGCCGCCGAGAACCTGCCGACTTCCGTGTACTTCTCTCGCTTGACGACCTCCAGGATGGCGCGGAAGAGGTCGCGCTGGCCGCTCAAAGCGCCGTCGCGAAAGAAGAACTCTTGCTCGGCGAAGAGCCGCTCCGGGAGAGCCATCGCCACAATCACAGCGGGCGGCTTCTCGAGGATGGCGCGAGCGTCGGCCCGGGCGAGATCGTCAGGACACGTGTCGAACCAGTGCACGGGGGCGAAGCCCGCGATGCGGCGATCGGCCATACCCGTCAGGGCCGAGAGGTGCGGGAAGGCGAGGACAGTGTCGTCCGGATCGGAGTACTTGCGGATCAGATCTGTCGCGCTGTCGACGAAGTGCGCGGTCTCCTCCGACATTGTAAAGCCTGCAAGGGCGGGCTCGGCCGAGTGGGCTTGGGTTCGCCCGAGAGGCGGCTCGATCCAGTACGCCCAGCGGTAGGGGAACTGATGTCTGCGAAAGCTTGAGAGGGTGACCGCCAGGACCAGCGCAACGATGGCTGCGGTTTGAACGTAGCGACGAATGGGCCGGCTCGCGATCTCGTGCTCCGCCTCCGACAAAACCACGGCCAGGGCTGGGAAGATCATGGGCTCGAAGGCCGGCCACGACAACGCGGTGGAGTAGGCACACGCGAAACCCACGCACGACACAAACGCGCCGTGGAGCGAATCGGTGTCGCTCGGGTTGCTCCGGAAGCGGAGGGCTCGATGAAGGCCAAGGACAGCGGAGCCGCCGAGACCAAGGTAGACGAGCGCGATGAGCGGCGTCTTGAACGCCTCGGCCGAGTGTGCGGCGCCGAAACGCCCCACCAATACCGCAGCAGCGAACAGGAGCACGATGCCTGCGCACGTCGAGGTATGAACAAAGCGCTTCGGTCGCCTGTCCACCAAGACGATCGCCCCAAGCGCGGCAATGGTTGTCAGAGACGCGAGGACGATCGCGTCCCGGAGGGTTTGAGTGTAGGAAACGGCGAGGAGCGGACGCAGCAGCGAGACGAGAATCCCGCCCTTCGCGGAGGGTGCGACTCCGTAAACAAGGTGCAGGTACGCTCCGAGCAGTCCGTTAGCTGATAGCCACATCGCGGCAGGCCCCACCACCGTGGCTGCCCCCGCCGCCGTCCAGGCCGCGAATCGAAGCGCCGCACGCGGGCCGCTCCGCAGAACGAGCGCAGCCACGCAGAACGCGCCAAGCAAGCCGACGCCGATGGTGCCCGTCGTCTGCTTGATCAAGAACGTGGCCCCGAAGCAGACGCCTGCCAGCGCCGCGCGCCACGCAAAGCGCCTTGGCGCCGGGTTGGGCTCAACCACACAAGCGTAGGCGGCAGCGCCCGCAAAGAGCAGAAGAGCGATACAGATGTGGTCGTAGTGACCGACATACTCGGAATCGTCCGTGCACGAGGCGATCGCAGCGACCAGGGAAGCGACAGCAGCGACGACCGGCGACCGGCGCGCCGCGATCATCGAGTACAGCACCCAAACGGACAGGGTGCGGAGCAGGAGGCCCAAGACGTAGTAGGGCAGGAGGCGGACGCCGAAGAGGTGCGCACTCGCGAATGCGATGAAGAACATGCCCGGCGGCGCGTGCGAGTAATAGTCCCGGTATGGCAGACGCCCATGGAGGTACTCGTTCATGACGAAGGCGCCGCCACCGTTGTTCGGAGCAAAGTACGAGTTCCACCAGAGGAGCATGTACGCCAGAAACGCGACCGCCGCGATTGCGCCGATCAGCCGCCGTTCCCACCGGCCCATCACGTCCATCGTGTCCTCACGTCCCCACGCTTGCCGCCGCTTCCGGCTGCTGATGACTCGGTATTGACCACAGGTTTCAGTCTAGCTCATCACGGCCTGCGGTTGGGCGAGAAACCCCGGTACGAAGTACAATCGCACCCATGCACATTCTCATGACGGGTGCGAACGGTTTCATCGGCCTGCATCTTCTGCGTCGACTTGTGCGTGACGGACACACAGTCACCTGTCTCGTGCGCGATCGCGGACGTGTCCCGGTGAGCGCCGCCGGGGGCCGAGCCTGGCGCGCCGACCTGCTCGATCCCGCCACTCTCGCCGGTCTGCCTGCGGATCTCGATGCCGTCTTTCACTTGGCCGGCGGCGGCCGAGTCTCCACCGTAACCGAGGCAGGAATGGCCGACCTGCGCCGGCTGAACGTGGAGACAACCCGCAACCTGCTCGCGGCGCTGCCGCAGCCACCGCGCAAGCTGCTTCTCTTCAGCAGTGTTTCGGCGCAGGGGGTGAGGGACGGCGTGGTGGTGCGCGAGGACACCGCATGCGAGCCCCGCAGCCCGCATGAGATTGCCAAGTACGAAAGCGAACGCGAGGCCGAAACTTGGTGTGCCGCGCGCGGCGTCCCGCTGGCCATCTTGCGACCGGCTCAAGTCTACGGCCCGGGGGATGTGGCCTCTGAGATCCCCACCATGTTGCGCTTGCTGCGCCTGGGTGCGTTCCCCATCTTCGGCACCGGCGAGAACTTAATGGTGCCGCTCATCCATGTGTCCGACGTGGTCGAGATGGCGGTGCGGGTTCTCAATCTCGCTTTCGTGGGAACCCGGCGGTTCGGGTTGACCGGGCGCCAGTACAGTGTGGCCGAAACCGCGAGCATCTTCGCAGCCGCGGTCGGGCGCCGTTCCGGATGGTTGCGCGTCCCCAAGCGGCTTGCCCACACGGCCGCGGCAGGGTTCGAGTCCCTGTCTGCGCTGGCAGGGACGCAACCTCCCCTGTCCCGCGCGCGCATCGACAACATGACCGCCCAGCGGGTGTACGACAGTTCGGCCAGCCAGCGGGAGCTGGGTTTCGCTCCTGCGCGCGACTTGGCGGACGGGATTCGCGAAACCTATGCCTGGTACCAAGCCACCGGTACCCGGGGGCTGGGCCGGCAGTTGGCCGAGTACTACCCGATTGCCTTGGCCGAGGGCGAAGGCGTCGGCACCGCCTACGAGTATCTGGCGAAGTGGCGCGTGATCCACAAGTTCCTGCCGAGCGTGCGTCGTATGCTGATCGCCGGTCTGCCGGAAAAATACGGGTGCAGCCTGGACTTCGCCGCGCTGGCCTGCGGATTGGAGGTCGAGCTGGTCGTCGTCGATGAGCGCGAGGAGGCGTTGCTGAGGTTCCGGCAGGCGCTGCAGCGTGCGCGCCTGTCACCGCAGTTGACCTTGCGGCAGGTTGCCCTCGGCCAGATCGCAGCCCTGCGTGAACCGCCATTTGATCTGGCGCTTTCCTGCGAGGTAGTTCAGCGGCTGGATGAAACCGCCCGCCGGGGTTTTGTCGGGGACTTGGCGCGCGTGGCCCGCCGGATCGCTCTGTTCGCGCCCAACGCTGGCAACCGTGCCCACGCCACGCGTTCGCACTTGGCCTCGCTTTCCCTCGACGACATCTCCTCTCTCATGACGTTGGCTGGTCTTACGCTGGAGGATGCGGGTTTCGTCGACATGCCACCCTTTCCGCCGGGTTTGACCCTGTCGCAAGCCAAGCGCGAGCATGTCAAGCAGGCCCGCTGGCAGGGACCAGCCTTGGCAGCCCTGCAGCTCTTCTGTCGAGCCGAAGGCTCACTCCCCCGGGCCGCGAAGCGGCCGTTTGCCCACATCGTCTATGCCGTGGGACGCGTTGATCGCACTTGATTGGCGAGCGAAGTGTATTATCCGCTTCATGCGGACCCTGGCTTTTGTCTCCTTCGCGCTGGCTGTTTCAGCCTGTGGTCCCGGCTCCTAGGTGGTTGACCCCGTGGTGGCCCGGGTCGGCCAGGTCACGATTGGAACGCGCTAGCTGCAGGCTCGCTTGCCCGAACTGGCCGGTTGGATTCGCTCGAGGGCTTGGTGCGGGGGCAGGAGGGACGATCATCAAGGTCGCAGACTACGGCGTCACGGCGCCAGGCGTAGTAGCGAGCCGGTTCTAGGCGGAGGACCTTGAGAATGATGGCAAGAGGGAGGAAGGGCTGTGCGCTCCCGATGGCGCGGAGGATGTCCGCCTTGGCCGCGCCATCGGGAAGTGGCGTGGGCCGGGGAAATTCCCTGCGATTTCCTAGTCCGTGCCGACTTTTTGCGGCGTACAGCTAGGTCCGTCGCGCTTCTAGCCGTGCGGAGCTGCCATGAGCGTGCGGAAGCCCGCCTGCGCGAAGTGGTGGTCGGAAGTCGCGACGTCGGTCGCGCCGTGCTCGATCATGGACTCCATGCTCACACAGTCCGTAAGGCTCCAGCCCTTGTCCGGATGTGCTCCATAGCGGGCTTCGGCGCGATCAAGAAGGCTCGGACTGATGCGATCCACGGTCCAACCGGGTGTGCCACGGATCTTGTGGATTGTCGAGGCCGCGAGCGGACGGAGGGGGCTGCGCGCGAAAAAGTTACCGAGCTCGATAAGCACCCCGTCGGTCGTCAAGAGATCGACTCCCCGCTCTGCCCATGTCGAGGCCAGAGCAGTCGCGCGTGGGTGCATCGTATCGCGGCGGTTGAGCAGCGCCACCAAGTACGCTGTGTCGATGAAGATCGGTGATTTACGCATGTAGTGGGTACAGGTAATCGTCGACGTGTGTGCTTCCGTCTTCTCTCCGGTCTTCTCCAGGATCCCGTTCGGCTTGTTCGGCCAAGGCCAAGAGCACCGAACTCGGATTGGGAGGCGGCGTCGCGGGCGCCAGAGCGTTGCCATCTGGAATGACCCGATGAAGTTTCACGTCGACGCGCGCGCCCTCCTTGATGCGCGTGACGTCCGACGGAATGGAGAACTCGTTGTCGTACGTGAGGTAGGAGAGGTGGTGATTCCAGCGCCCGCGACCAGCGGGGCGGATGGAGTAGAGAACGACATGGTTGTTGGTCCGACGGCCAAGACCAAGATTCTGCTGAACCTGAGCAGGGATCGCGATAAGTCGGTTCTTCGTTCGGTGGACCACTGCCTGGAATGCGGCGAGTGTCCTGGCAAGGTGCGGATTGGCCATGATCAAAGGCTAGTCCTGCGCATCTATCTTGTCAAGTCGGAATATATGGAAAATATGACTGGACTAGCTCTGTCCGCATTGCATCCGTGAATCGCAGGCTCAAGGCTTCCTGGGTCAGAGCCCAGCTGCGTGCGAAGACATTCCCAAGTTTTCTGTACGCAACTTCGGCATCCTCAATATCATGAAGGTTCTTGCGCCGGTGAGGTCCCTGTCCTTCGCCACCCTGTCATCCAGCGAGGTATGGCGGCCAAACCCACTGTCCATCATGGCCACCGTCGCAAGACACACGTAGCGGGCGACGTCTTGGCGAACCACATCACTCCCCCGGGGCGCGAAGCGGCCATCTGCCCACATCGTC